>DUTZ01000437.1 GCA_012841845.1 Actinomycetales bacterium
CGCCGGTCCCTTCGGTCCCTCGCCGGGCTCGGTGGAGGCGGCCTTCTCGGCGCGGCGTCGCATGCGCTCGGCGTGCTCGGCGTCGTCGAGCGCCGTGGCCTCCTCGAGCGTCGGCGCGGAGCCGCCGAGCCGCGCCGGCACCCACGGCGCACCGGCCGGGTAGGGGCCGTAGCGGCGCGCGTACTCGTCCTGCAGCAGCTCGAGCGTGGACTGCATGCGGGCGCGCAGCTCCTGCACGCAGTCGGCCACCGGCTCGTAGGGCTGCATCGGCGCGCCCACCTCGATGATGATCGGCACCTTGGGCCGCAGCAGCTTCTTGGGCAGCCCCTTGGTCCACACCCGCTGGGAGCCCCAGATGGTGACGGGCAGGATCGGCACCCCGGCCTCGAGCGCCATGCGCACGGCGCCGGACTTGAAGCCCTTGATCTCGAAGCTGCGGCTGATGGTGGCCTCGGGGAACACACCCACGAGCTCGCCCGCGCGGAGCCGGTTGACGGCCTCCTTGAACGAGTCGGTGCCCGCGGTGCGGTCCACGGGGATGTGCTTGAGCTCGCGCATGATCGGCCCGGCCACCTTGTGGTCGAACACCTCGACCTTGGCCATGTAGCGGATGAACCGCTTGTGGACGCGGGCCGGGATGCCGCCGTAGACGAAGTCGAAGTAGCCGGTGTGGTTGATCACCACCACGGCGCCGCCGACCTCGGGGAAGTTCCGCTCCCCGCGCATGGTGATGTCCAGGCCCTGCACCTTGAACAGCGTGCGGGCGAAACCGATGATCCCCGTGTACAGCAGCTCCACGCGGACCAGCGTAGCCGTCCCCGGCCCCACCGGCCCGCGGTGCCGGTAGGTTCGGCGAGGTGAGCACCGACCACTCCCCCGAGACCGGGCCGGTCGACGTCGTCGACCCCGCCGCCCGCACCCGCAGCTACTCGTGGGCCCCGCTCCGCCCCGACGCCGGACACAACACCGTCCACGCCGGCCTGGCCGCGCTGCACCGGATCATCGACGGCGAGCGCCACCTGTCCCCCGGCGCCTTCACCCTCGGGGTGCGCCTCACGGCGGCCGAGGAGGGCGCCGTCACCATGACCGCCGCTCCCGCCGAGTGGGCCCTGAACAACGGCGGGACCGTGCACGGCGGGATCGTCTCCGGGTGGGTGGACTCGGCGCTGGGGTACGCGACGGCGACGGTCGTCCCCGAGGGCGTCGGCTACAACACGCTCGACCTCACGGTCCGCTACATCCGCGCGCTCCGCCTCGAGCACACGCCGGCCACGATCCGCGCGGAGGTCGAGCACGCGGGGCGCTCGACGGCGGTCGTCCAGGTCAAGGTCGTGGACACGCGGGGCCGCACCTGCGCGAGCGCGAGCGGCGTGATGATGTTGTTCCGGCCCTGACCCGGGTCAGCGCACCGGCTCGAGCACGTCGCGCCCCACGAACGGGCGCAGCGCCTCCGGCACCACCACGGAGCCGTCGGCCTGCTGGTGGTTCTCGAGGATCGCGACGAGCCAGCGCGTGGTGGCGAGGGTGCCGTTGAGGGTGGCGGCGGTCTGCGGGCGGCCGTCGTCGTCGCGGTAGCGCACACCCAGGCGGCGGGCCTGGAACGTGGTGCAGTTGGAGGTCGAGGTGAGCTCGCGGTAGGTGCCCTGCGTGGGGACCCACGCCTCGCAGTCGTACTTGCGGGCGGCGCTCGACCCCAGGTCCCCGCCGGCGATGTCGATCACCCGGAACGGCAGGCCCATCGCCTGCAGCATCTCCTTCTCGAAGCCCAGCAGCCGCAGGTGCTCCTCGTGCGCCTCCTCGGGCTTGCACCAGGAGAACATCTCGACCTTGTCGAACTGGTGCACGCGGATGATGCCGCGGGTGTCCTTGCCGTGCGAGCCGGCCTCGCGGCGGAAGCAGCTCGACCAGCCGCAGTACCGCTTGGGCCCCTCGGACAGGTCGAGGATCTCGCCGGAGTGGTAGCCGGCGAGCGCGACCTCGGAGGTGCCCACGAGGTACAGGTCGTCCTGCTCGAGGTGGTAGACCTCGTCGGCGTGCGCACCGAGGAACCCGGTGCCCTGCATGACGTCCGGGCGCACGAGCACCGGCGGGATCATGAGCGTGAAGCCGTTGGCGGTGGCCTTCTGCGCGGCGAGCTGCAGCATCCCCAGCTGCAGCAGCGCGCCGTAGCCGGTGAGGAAGTAGAACCGGGCGCCGGAGACCTTGGCGCCGCGTTCCATGTCGAGCAGCCCCAGCTTCTCGCCGAGCTCGAGGTGGTCGCGGGGCTCGAAGTCGAAGGTGGGGATCTCGCCGATCCGCTCGAGCTCCACGAAGTCGTCCTCGCCGCCGGCGGGCGTGCCCTCCTCCACGACGTTGTCGAGCATCCGCTGGATCCGCTCCACCTCGGCCAACGCGGACCGCTCGGCCTCCTCGGCGTCCTTGACGGCCTGCTTGAGCGCGCCCGCGGCCTCGAGCAGCGCCGGCCGGTCCTCGGGCGAGGCCTGGCCGACCTTCTTGCCGTGCGCCTTCTGCTCGGCGCGGGCGGTGTCGGCCGCGGAGATGGCCGAGCGGCGGGCCTCGTCGGCGGCGAGCAGCCGGTCCACCAGGGCCGGGTCCTCGCCGCGGGTGCGCTGGGACGCGCGGACGACGTCGGGGTTCTCGCGGAGGAGCTTGAGATCGATCACGCCGCTCAGCCTAGCGGGGGCTCAGACGCCGAAGAGCTCCAGGAAGGCGTCCTTCTCGAACATCCGGGCCGCGTCGACCGCCGACGGCGTCCCGGCGTAGGGGTCCGCCCCGGCCTCGTAGAGCGCACGGACGATCTCGCCGTAGCCCTTGAACACCGCGCCCGCCAGCGGGGTCTGTCCGCGGTCGTTCGCCCGGTCCACCTCGGCGCCGCGGCCGAGGAGGGCGCGGACGGTCTCCGGGTGGCCGTTGTAGGCGGCGAGCATGAGGAACGCGTCCCCGCGCTCGTTGGTGAGGTCGGGGGTCACCCCGGCGTCGATATACGCGAGCAGTCGCTCGGTCTCGCCGTCCCGGGCGAGTTGGAAGAGCATCTGCGCGAACTCGAGGACCTCGTCGTCGACCCCCTCGCGCGGCGTCCGGGCGCCGTCGTCCGGGCCGGGCGGCACATCGTGGTCCTGAGCGCTCATGCCCCGGATCCTATCCGGACGCGGAATGTGCGGCATCATGGGAGCGATGTCCGTCTCCACCTCCACCCGTACGCGCGACCGGAGCGGGTCCCTGCTGCGGACCCGGGGCGCGGTCGTGGCCTCCCTCCTCGCGGTCCTCGCCGGCGGGGCGGGGACGGGTGTGCTGCTCGCGGCGGCGCTCGACGACCCCACCTCGACCACCGCCGGGCGCGTCGCGGCGATCGTGCCGCAGGTCGACCCCCGCTCCCTCTCCGGCGCCGCCTACGCCGACGCGGTCCCCGGGACGTGCCTGACGTGGTCCACCGACGCCGCGGACCGGGTGACGGCGTTCACCGCCGTCGACTGCGCCGAGCCGCACCGGTTCGAGGTCGCCGACCGCATCGACCTCCTCGGGGTTCCCGGGTTCGGGCCGGACGCCCCGTTCCCCGACTCCGACCAGCTCAGCACGATCGGCGCGGACCGCTGCATCCCCCTGGCCACGCGGTACGCCGGGGGACGTGAGATCGATCCGGCCGGGCGCTTCACCGGGCTCGTCGTCCCGCCGTCGCTCGAGGGCTGGGACAAGGGCGACCATTCGGTGCTCTGCGGCATCGCCGGCTCGGAGCTCGACGGCCGGTCGGCCACCACCACCGGCCACTTCGTGGACGCCGACCAGCACCGGGTCTGGGACTCCGGGACCTGCCTCGGCTTCACCGACGAGGGCCTGCCGGGCGCGACCGTCCCGTGCTCCGAGGACCACTCGATCGAGATCGTCTCCACCCTCGACGTCTCCGGCACCTTCCCCGAGGGCCCCGAGCCACCCGAGGCGCGCGACCAGTCGGAGGCCACCGCCGAGGCGTGCCACCGGGCGGGCGTGAACTACCTCGGGGGCGACGCCGAGGCGCTGCGCCGGACCACCCTCATCTCGACACTCGTGCACCCGATCTCGCAGGTCTCGTGGGCCACGGGGAGCCGGACGGTGAACTGCGGCCTCATGAAGGCGCAGGACCCCGGGCCGTTCGCGGTCCTGCGCGGCTCGGCGCGCCAGGGGGTGCTGGTGGACGGCACCACCCCGGTCGCCCCCACCACCACCGCGATCCCCGCGCCGGGGCCGGCACCCGGGCCCGAGGACGGCACCCCCGGTTCGCCGTGAGCATCTCGGTGGACGAGTCCCGCTTCGAGTCACTCGTCGACGACGCCCTGGACTCCGTCCCCGACGCCCTGTTCGAGGCGATGGACAACGTCGTCGTCCTCATCGCCGACCGGAACCCCGACGAACCGGGACTCCTCGGCCTGTACGAGGGCGTGGCGCTCACCGAGCGGGACACCACCTATTCGGGCTTCCTGCCGGACACCATCACGATCTACCGCGACGCCCTGTGCGACTTCTGCGACACCGAGGAGCAGCTCGTCGAGGAGGTGGCGATCACGGTGATCCACGAGATCGCGCACCACTTCGGGATCGACGAGGAGACCCTGCACGAGCTGGGCTGGGGCTAGCCGGCGGGAGGGTTCCGGGCTGGCCGAAAACTTCCCCTTCGAACACTTGCGCTAATGGTGCATGGCGCGATAGACTCGTACACAGATTCGAGCCAGGGGGGTTCGGCGGTCTGCCCGAGGGGGGTGGGTGCGGTGACGGTCCTGTCCATGCCCGTGACGCCGTTGGCGTCGATGTCGCTGGCCGAGCTCGTCGAGGCCTCCCGCGCCGTCACCCTGTCGCAGAACCTGGCCGCCGTGGAACGGCTCGACACGGTGTACGCGATGGTCCGTGCCGTCACCGCCCGCACCGAGGACGAAGAGACCAGGCGTGACGACGAGGATGCCGCCGCCGGACGCCCGCCACGACCCGGGTACGCCCGACTGGCCCCCACCCGCCTGGCCCGCTCCCACGTGTCCACCGCGATGAGCCTGCCGACCTGGCACGCCGACCGCATGATCACCGCCGCCGTCCAGCTCCACACCCGCCTGCCGGTGCTGTCACGCCACGCCCGCGACGGGGTGTTCGACGAGGCCATGATCGTCGACCTGGCCTGCCGCCTGGCCGAGGTTCCCGACCACCTGGTCCGCGCCGTGGAAGACGAGGTCGTCTACGGCCTACGCCGCCAGATCGACGACGGCGACCCACCCACCCGCAGCTCCCTCGGCAAACGCATCGACCGCGCCATCGAACGCCGCGACCCCGACGAGGTCGACCGCCGCAACCAAGCAGCCCGCGACAACCGCCGCGTCACCTTCCGCCCCCGCGGCCAGGGCCTGACCTCGATGTCGGCCCTGCTGCCCGACCACGACGCCGCCACCCTCGAAGCCCGGCTGCGTGAGACCGCCGCCACCGCCGCCGCGACCGACCCCGACGACGAACGCACCACCGCCCAACGCCTCGCCGACGCCCTGACCGACCTGACCACCCCGCCACCCGCCGACCACAGCACC
>DUTZ01000438.1 GCA_012841845.1 Actinomycetales bacterium
GGCCGTCCTTGGCGAAGCCCAGGCCGGGATCCAGGACGATCGCCTCCTCGGCCACGCCGGCGGCGAGCGCCGCGTCGGCCCGCCGGGCGTGGTGGTCGCGAACGGCGCCCACCACGTCGTCGCCGTACTCGGCGCGGCCGCCGGCGCCGCCGGCGAACCGGTCGTCGGACACCCAGTGCATGAGGATCCACGGGCAGCCCGCCTCGGCCACGACCCGCGCCATGTCCGGGTCGGCGAGGCCGCCGGAGACGTCGTTGACGATGTCCGCCCCGGCCGCCAGCGCGGCCTCGGCCACCGGTGCGCGCATGGTGTCCACGCTGACGGTGACGCCGGCGTCGACGAGGCCCCGCACCACGGGGACGACCCGCTTGGCCTCGGTGACGGCGTCGACGCGGGTCGCGCCGGGCCGGGTGGACTCGCCGCCCACGTCGACGACGTCGGCGCCCTCGTCCGCGAGCCACCGGCCGTGCGCGACGGCGGCGTCCACGTCGAGGTACCGGCCGCCGTCGGAGAAGGAGTCGGCGGTCACGTTGACCACGCCCATCACCGCGCAGCGGCCGGGGCGGGGCAGCCGGCTCACGTCCCGCGCAGGAGGCCGAGCGCCTCCGCCCTGGTCGAGGCGTTGCTGCGCATGATCCCGCGCACCGCCGAGGTGGTGGTGACCGAGCCGGGCTTGCGGATGCCGCGCATGGCCATGCACAGGTGCTCGCACTCGATCACCACGAGCACGCCCGACGGGTGGAGACGGTCGACGATCGCGTCCGCCACCTGGCTGGTGAGCCGCTCCTGGACCTGCGGCCGCTTGGCGTAGAGGTCCACGAGTCGGGCGAGCTTACTCAGGCCCGTCACCGTCCCGGATCTGCCGGGGATGTAGCCGATGTGGGCCACGCCGTGGAAAGGCACGAGGTGGTGCTCGCACGTCGAGTAGATGGGGATGTCGCGGACCAGGACGAGCTCCCGGTGGTCCTCGTCGAAGGTGCGGGACAGCACCTCGGAGGGGTCGGTGTAGAGCCCGGCGAACATCTCGCGGTACGCCCGCGCCACGCGGGCCGGGGTGTCCTGCAGCCCCTCGCGGTCGGGGTCCTCCCCCACGGCCAGGAGCAGCTCGCGGACCGCCGCCTCGGCGCGGGGGGCGTCGAAGGTGCGGCCCGAGGACACCGCCACGGCGTCGGCGGACGGCGGGTGATCGAGTGTGGTCAAGGGAACCTCTTCTCGCGGTGGGACGGCGACCGGGTCAGGAGTCGCGCTCCCACGGGGGACGCCAGTTCTCGTCGCGGTCCTCACGCCGGTGGGAGCCGGTGCGCCGGCCCGTCCCGTCCACCGCCGACCAGGCCCGGGTGGGGCCCGTGTCCGCCGGGGCGTCGTCCGGGCGGTTATCCGGGCGTCCGTCGGGGCGGTCCCCGTCTGTGCGGCCCTCGGGGTCCCCGGACGGGCGGTCCGGGGCGGCGGGTAGGCGGGTGGTCTCCGAGCTGCTCGGCCCGTCCGCCGGAACCGGTGTCGGGGAGGGGGCCGGGGCTGGTGCGGGCCCGCCGCCGTACGGCGCGGACTCGCGCGGCGGCCAACCCGGTGCGGACC
>DUTZ01000439.1 GCA_012841845.1 Actinomycetales bacterium
CGGCGGTGCGGCCCCGGCGGCGACCGGGGCCGCGGCCCGGGCGCGCGGACTCGGGCGACGCGGCGGGGAAGTGCTCCGTGGGCTGCTCGCCGTGCGGATCGGCGGGGTCGGCGAACGCGGGGAGTCGCTGGGTGTCGTGCGGCTGCATTGGACCGATTGTCGCCGATCGGCGACGGTTGCGCAGACGCGCAGGTCAGCGCGCGGAAGTCCAGCGGTTGAGGTGCTCGTACTCCTCCACGAAGAGCTTGCGCAGGTGGTCCACGACGAGCTTCTCCAGCTTGCCGCCGAGCAGCGGGACCGACACCTTGACCAGGCCCGAGACCGACTCGAACGCCGTCTCGCCCTCGGAGACCGTCTCGCCGCCGCCGTCGATCACGCCGAGCCCGCCCACGGCCTCGGCGCGGGCGATGCCGGTGAAGCGCTCGCCGTCGAACGCCGAGTAGCTGGTGGTGCGCGTGATGGTGAGCTGCCCGGGCAGCACCTTCTTGGCCAGGTCCGGGATGTCGGAGTCCGGGATGATCTGCGTGACCGACACCGTCACGCCGTCGCCGCTCGTCTCGAACTGGTCGAGCGTGTCCCCGGGGCTGCCGATCGAGGCCAGCCGGTCGGCCCAATACGCCTCGTCGGAGTAGGACGTGTGGACGGTCTCGGGACGGGCCTGGATCGTGGCCTTGTGGGAGAAGCGGGTCGCCATGACCGAGACACTACTGAGCGGCGCGCGGCGGCGAGGCGACTACCCTTGCGGACGTGACCACGCTCCCTTCGGACCTGCCCGCGGCCCTGGCGGAGGTGCCCGACCTCGTCGTCGTCCCCGACTCCTCCCTCGCCGACCTCACCACGCTGCGGATCGGCGGCCGACCCCGCGCCCTGGTGGAGGGCCGGACCGCCGAGGCCGTGGCCGCGGCCGTGCGGATCCTCGACGACGCCGGCGTGCCCGTGCTCGTGCTGGGCGGCGGCTCCAACCTCGTGGTGGCCGAGGGCGGGCTCGACCTCGTGGTGGTGGCCGTGCGCAACCACGACGTGACCTTCGGCGAGGACATGGTGTGCTCGGGGGCGGGCGTGACCTGGGACGATCTCGTGGCAGCGTCCGTCGAGCGAGGCCTCGGCGGCCTCGAGTGCCTTTCCGGCATCCCCGGCTCCGTGGGCGCCACCCCCGTACAGAACGTCGGCGCGTACGGCGTGGAGGTGGCGCAGCTGCTCGTCCGGGTGCGGCTCTACGACCGCGCGAGCCGTGAGGACCGCTGGGTCGACCCCGTCGAGCTGGGGCTGGACTACCGCACCTCCGTGCTCAAGAACACCGACCGCGCCGTGGTGCTCGAGGTGGAGTTCCGGCTCGACCCCGACGGGCTCAGCGAGCCGATCCGCTACGCCGAGCTCGCCGCGCGCCTCGACGTGGAGCCCGGCGAGCGCACCGACGCCGCCTTGGTCCGCGAGACCGTGCTGGCGCTGCGGCGCGGCAAGGGGATGGTGCTCGACGGCGAGGACCACGACACGTGGAGCGCGGGCTCGTTCTTCACCAACCCCGTCGTGCCGTCCGAGGAGATCGACGCCGTCCGCGAGCGGGTGGAGGCGCGCGTCGGCGCCGCCCAGGCCGGCCGGATGCCGCGGTTCGACGCCACCGGCGGGGTCAAACTCTCCGCCGGCTGGCTCATCGAGCGCGCCGGCTTCGCCAAGGGCCACCCCGCCCCCGACGCGCCCGCGCGGCTGTCCACCAAGCACGCCCTCGCGCTCACCAACCGGGGGTTCCGCGACCGCCGACGACGTGATCGCGCTGGCCCGCGAGGTCCGCGACGGCGTCCGCGAGGCCTTCGGCGTGGAGCTTCGCCCCGAACCCGTCTGGGTGGGCTGCGCGATCTAGCGGCCCACCCCGTCTGGCACGCTGGGAGCACGCCCGCGCTGTTCCCGGCCGCCCCGGCCCCGCCCGCGCCCGTCGACCCCTGGAGACCGATCCGTGGACCTCTTCGCCTATCCCGTGTCGTTCGTCATGAAGTTCTGGCACTGGATGCTGAGCTTCGTCGTGGATCCGGACTCCGGCATCGCCTGGGTGGGCTCGGTGATCCTGCTGGTGGTGACCGTGCGGCTCATCCTCCTGCGCTCCATGTGGCGGCAGCAGTACTCCATGCGCAAGATGGCGCAGCTCGCGCCCAAGATGAAGGAGCTGCAGAACAAGTACAAGGATCGGAAGGCGCCGGAGGACCGGCAGGAGCAGGCCAAGGAGATGCAGGCCCTGTACTCCGACGCCGGCGTCAACCCGGCCGCCGGCTGCCTGCCGCTGCTCGTGCAGATCCCCGTGTTCCTCGGCCTGTACCACGTACTGCTCAATTTCTCGCCGCCCGGCAAGACCCTCGAGGAGGCCGCCGCCGAGGGCAACGGCGCCTTCGGCCCCGAGCAGGTGGCCTCGTTCCTCAACGCCGAGATCTTCGGTGTGCCCCTGGCCTCGTACATCCGCATGCCGCAGGAGGTCATGGACACCCTGCACCCGGGGCTGGTGCGCGAGGACATCCTCTGGCTGGCGGTGCCCCTGTTCGTCCTGGCCGGTGTGGCCACGTTCATCAACATGTGGAACTCCTTCCGGCGCCAGAAGGCCGCCAAGGCCGCGGAGCAGAAGGCGCTCGCCGAAGCCGAGGCGGAGGAGCGCGCCGGCGGCCCGGTGGTCGACGGCGAGGTGGTGGAGATCGACGGCGAGGTCGTCGACGCCGCTTCCGACCCCGCGGACCCCGGCGACACCGACCGGGCCCCCGCCCGGCCTGGCGAGCCCAAACCGGGCGAGAAGGCGCCGGATCTCGGGTCGATGGCCGAGCAGATGACCGAGTCGATGAACCAGTCGATGAAGATCATGATGTACCTGTTCCCGTTCTTCCCGATCGTGGGCGCGTACTTCTTCAACTTCCCCATCGCGATCGGCCTGTACTGGCTCACCAACAACATCTGGACCGCCGTGCAGTCGCACATCTTCATGGAGAAGCTCGAGAAGGAGCTGCCCATGTCCAGCAGGGAAGGCCTGCCGCCGAGCGCGTTCATGTAGACGGTGGGGAAGGCTGCTCGCCGGGCAGCGTGTGTTGCTACTCGAACCGGCAGGTCACGGGTGGTTCAGATCGGATCAGAGCACCGACCGGACGTCGGTGAGGGCGAAGTCCTCTCCCTTGAACAGCAGTGGCTTACCGAGCTTGACGGCGAGCGCGTAGGAGAAGCAGTCGCCGTAGTTCAGCTTCGCCGGGTGCCGGCCGCGACCGAAGCGGTCCCACGCGTGGACGGCGAGTCGGGCGATCTCCTCGTCCACCGGGAGGATGCGGATTCCGTTCTGGGCGACGATCATGTCGATCGAGGCGCGGGCCTCCTCGCCGTCGCGGTTGAGCGCGGCGATACCCACCTCGACGAACGTCGCGGCGGACATCACCGGCATGGTGGCCTCCGCGAGGGCATCGCGGAACAGGATCCGATCCTCCTCGTCGAGGACAATGGCCAGCAGTGCCGAAGAGTCGATGACCATCAGGTGGGCAGCCCGCGAGAGTCCCAGCCGAAGATCTCGTCCTCGGACGGCGGAGGAGGAGAGCCGGCGGATTCACGGGCCTCGCGCCTCCGCCGAGCGTCCTCGGCGACGCGATCCATGAACGCCTTCCGGGCCTCGACATCCGCCTTCCTGAGCAGCTCCGCGAGCCGCGTTTCGAGGGCCGAGTGCACTGTCCGCGTGATGCTCTCACCGGACAGTTCGGCGACCCGCCGCGCGAGGGCGTCGGTGGCGGGATCCTTGATGTTCAGTGCCATGAGTTCAGGATAGCGCGAAGGAAGAAACGGCAGGAAGAATCTTCCGCCGTAGGGAAGACGGACGCACTGCGGCCGAGTGAGGGCGAACGTCCCACCCGAAGCAGCCTGACCTGCGGTGCCCTGAACACCCCGTCCAGGGCACCCCGGGTCACGGTGTGGTCCACGGACCCCG
Source organism: Actinomycetales bacterium (assembly GCA_012841845.1). GTDB lineage: Bacteria > Actinomycetota > Actinomycetes > Mycobacteriales > Mycobacteriaceae > Dietzia. The sequence goes on from DUTZ01000439.1 coordinate 3,938, forward strand.
GGGCGCGCCTACGCTGGGGACCGGGCACACCACGAGAGGGGGCGTCATGCGCAGGGTGTGGAAGGTGCTGCTGGGAATCGTGGCGGTCCTCGTCGTCGTCGCCCTGGGGGTGGTCGCGGTGCGCGTCGTCAACCACTACCGCTACCCCGAGCCGGAGGTCGAGTACCCCTCGCCGCGGGACACCGCGAGCTATCCCGCCGAGCTGCCGGGGGTGACGGTGACGCCGATCGCCGACGGTCCCGTGCGCGGTTTCCACCTGCGGCCGGACGTGATCCGGCATCGCGGCGTTGTGCTCGTGTGGGGCGGGTCCGACGGCGGGCCGGACTTCCCGCACGCCGAGTTGCTCGCGCGGGAGGGCCACGAGGTGCTCTCGCTGTTCTACTTCGGGCAGCCCGAACAGCCGGAGCAGCTCAACCGTGTTCCGGTGGAGACGGCGTCGCGGGCGATCGACTGGGCCGAGCGGTACGCGGAGCAGGCCGACCCGGTGACGGTCGTGGGCACGTCCAAGGGGGCCGAGCTGGCAGCTCTGCTGCCGGCGTACGAGCCGCGGGTGCGCAACGTGGTGCTCTTCGCACCCGTCGACCACGTCACGCAGGGCCTCGACCAGAGCGATCCCGCGTCGTCGTGGACCCGGGGAGGCGACGAGGTCCCGTACGTCGCGTTCCAGGACGGCAGGGACCTCGGGGCGGTGTTCGAGCTGATGGGCGCATCGATCTTCGGGTACCCCGTGCACCTGCGGCCTGCGTACGAGGCGATGCTGGCGGCGCCGACCGCGGGAGACAAGCGCATCGACCTCACGCGCGTGCCGGGGGAGGTGCTGATCTTCGCGGGCGGCGACGACCAGCTGTGGCCCGCCGACGCGGCCGCGCGGAGGTTCGCCGGGGATCGGCCCGACGCCGAGGTGCACGTGTATCCCGCCGCCGGACACGTGTTCGACGTGCCCGGCGACCACGCCGAGGGCATGCGGATGGGCGGTACGGCCGAGGCGAACGCGGCCGCGCGGGCCGACAGCGACCGGATCCTCACCGAGCGGTTGGCGAGCTGGCACCGCTGAGCCCCGGGCGCACGGCTCGACTGGCTCTGGGCCCACCCTCCCCGGCCCTCGCCCGGAAATGCACAACCTCAGCTCGGCATCGCCCGAGTGGGGTGCGAGCTGAGGTTGTGCAAACGGCGTCAGGCGCCAGGCGCCAGGCGTCAGCGTCAGGCGTCAGAGGGGGTGCGCCGCAGGTCAGACCGCGCCGCCGGCCACCGCGGGCGGGGTGCCGGTGTTGGACGAGGAGTCGGTCTCGCGGGCGAGGAACTCCTCGATGCGGAACCAGTTGTCGTCGGCGCGCTCGGCGATCGTCACCAGCGTGTCCATGTTGGCGACCTCCTCGACCTGCTCGCGGAGGAACCACAGCATGAACTGCTCGCCGAGCGGGTCGGACTCGTCGCGCGCGGCCTGGAACAGCGCCTCGATCTGCGCGGTGACCACCTTCTCCTGCTCCAGGGCGGACCGCAGGGCGTCGACCGGGCCGTCGAAGTCCTTCGGCGGGGCGGGCACGGCCGGGATGGTCACCTCGACGCCGCGGTCAAGCATGTACTGCACCATCATCATGGCGTGATTCCGCTCGCCCAGGCTGTGCTGGTAGAAGCGGCCCGCGAGCTGCGGGAGGTCCTGGGCGTCCGCCCACACGGCGATCGCCACGTAGTGCTGGCTCGCGGCGAACTCGTTGCCGACCTGCGCGGCGAGCAGATCGTTGAACGACGCCTTCTTGCTCTTGTCCTTGTCCTTGTCCTTGGCCACGGCCGTGGCACCTTCCTCTCGGGTCGCCTCGACGGATGCCGAGGTCAGCCCGGGGTCACGTCCGCCCGGGGGTCTCCATCCTAGGTCGCCCGGCCGCGTCGGACCAGGACGGTGAGCCTGACCTGACCGGGACGCCGCGCTCAGGCCTCGGCCCGGTGGGCGCGCATCGCCGAGTGCTGGTCGCGCGGCTTGACCACGATCTGGTCCAGGTTGACGTGCGAGGGCCGCGAGGCCACGAAGCCCACGATCTCCGCCACGTCCTCGGCGACCATCGGGGTGAGGCCGCGGTAGACGTTCTCGGCCTTGGCGGCGTCGCCGTCGAAGCGCACCAGCGAGAACTCGGTGTCCACCATCCCGGGCGCGATCTCGGTGAACCGCACGGGCTGCCCCAGGAACTCGCCGCGCATGGTCCGGTGCAGCACGGCCTGCGCGTGCTTGGCGGAGGTGTAGCCGGAGCCGTTGTCGTAGGCCTCGATCGCCGCGATGGAGGTGATGGTCACGACCAGCCCGTCGCCGGTCTCGACCAGCGTGGGCATGAGGCCCCGCACCATCCGTAGAGTGCCGAGGACGTTGGTCTCCCACATCCAGCGCCACTGCTCCTCGCTGGCGTCCATGACGCTGGTCGTGCCCTTGGCCCCGCCGGCGTTGTTCACCAGCACGTGCAGCCGCGGGATCGCCGCGCAGAACGCCGCGCACGAGGCCTCGTCGGTCACGTCCAGCGGCAGCGCGGTGCCGTCGATCTCCGCGGCCAGCGCGTCGAGGCGGTTCCGTCGACGGGCGCCCACCACCACGTGGAAGCCCAGCCGGGCGAGCTCGCGGGCGGTGGCCTCGCCGATCCCTGAGGACGCGCCGGTCACCACCGCGACGCGGGTGTCGGCGGGCAGGGCGGCGAGCCGCTCGCGGGCGGCGGTGTGGTCGGCGCTGTGATCGGCGGAGTGCGCGGTGCTCATGGGTACCAGGGTAGGACGCGGGGGCGCCGGGAACGACGACGAGGTCAGCGCCCCACGAACGGGATCATCCGCAGGGCCCCGCGCACGGCGCCGCGCGCCATGTCGGTCGTCGAGAAGTAGTCCTTCCAGCCGCAGACCAGGCCGTCGCGCACCTCGAGCCGCCCGCACACCCAGAAGTCCATCGCGAAGGGGCCGAAGGCCAGCGTGTCGGTGCGCTCGGTGAGCACGATCGTCGGCGCGTCCGGGTCGGTGGGGTCGGCCGGGGCGCCGACGGCGAGGTGGTGCACCACCACCCCGAAGCGGCAGGACCGGTGCATCGTCCTGATCCCCCGCGCCACGGCCCGCTTGCCGATGAGCGTGGGCAGGCCCACGTTCTGCCAGTAGGCGTCGTCGGCGAGCAGGTCGGTGGCGGCCCGCGTGGAGCCCGCCACGAGGGCGTCGAAGAACGTGCGGACGACGACGTCCGGCTCGGTCAGGGTGCTGGAGGCCATTCCCGAACGGTAGCCGCTGCCGACCCGCCGCGGTGCCCGGTTCCCGGTGGCAGGATGGCGCGCATGAACTCCGACTCCTCCGCCGCCACCGTCTCCTCCGTCGTCTCCTCGGACGGCACCACCCTCGCCTTCCGCACCCTCGGCGACCCCGCCGCACGGCCGCTCGTGTTGGTCCACGGCTGGGCACAGTCGAGCGCGTGCTGGGGGCCCGAGCTGCTGGCCGAACTCGGCCGGCGGTTCCGGGTCGTCGCCGTCGACCTCCGGGGCCACGGACACTCGGACGTCGCGGAGTCCGGCTACGACTCCTCGGAGCAGTGGGCCGACGACCTCGCAGCCGTCCTCGACGCCGCCGGGGTGGGCGACGGCGCCGGCGCGGTGCTGCTGGGCTGGTCGTACGGCGGGATCGTGGTCTCCGACTACCTGGCGCAGCGCGGCGAGGACCGGGTGGCCGGGATCGTCCTGTGCGGCGCCGTCACCGCCATCTCCCGCTCCGAGGGCGGGAAGGTCGGCCCGGCCATGACGGCGGCCGCCGACGGCGCGTTCGACGAGGACCCCCGCAAGGCCGTCGCCGCACTCGCGAGCTTCGGCACGGCCATGATGCGCGGCGGCGACGGCGCGAGCCAGCAGCGCACCTTCGGGCTCTCGCTGGCCACGCCGCCGGCGGTGCGGCTCAAGATGCTCTCCCGGCGCGTGGACCACGACGAGGACCTGCGCGGCCTCGCCGTCCCCGCCCTGGTGGTCCACGGCGAGCACGACGGCGTGGTCCTGCCCTCGGCCGGCCGGGCCAACGCCGAGATGATCCCTAACGCCCGCTACGTGGGCTTCGCCGAGTCCGCCCACGCGCCGTTCGTCGAGGAGATGCCGCGCTTCCTCGACGAGCTCGACGCCTTCGTCGCCGACCTCTGACCGGCCCGGGGGCCGCTCCGGGGCCCGCGACGTGCACCTCGTCGTCGTCGGGGGCACAATCGACCAGGTGACCGTGACGACCCTCGACACCGGCTCCGGCGGCGAGCGCGACGCCGACGGGGGCGCCGACCTGCCGCTCCCGCGCCGCATCGCCGTCCTGTCGTTCCACACTTCTCCGCTCGACCAGCCCGGGCGGGGCGACGCCGGCGGGCTCAACGTGTACGTCCTGCAGACCGCGCGGCGGCTCGCGCGGCGCGGCGTAGAGGTGGAGATCTTCACCCGCGCCACCCACTCGTCGCAGCCGGCGGTGGAGGAGGCCGGCGACGGCGTCCTGGTGCGCAACATCGTGGCCGGGCCGTTCGAGGGCCTGCACAAGGAGGACCTGCCCACGCAGCTGTGCCCCTTCGTCGCCGGGGTGATGCGCGCCGAGGCCGGCCACGCGCCCGGCCACTACGACCTCGTCCACTCCCACTACTGGCTCTCCGGGCAGGCCGGGCTCGTCGCGGCCCAGGCCTGGGGGGTGCCGCTCGTCCACACCGCGCACACGCTCGCGGCGGTCAAGAACTCGCTGCTCGCGGTGGGCGACGCGCCCGAGCCCGAGTCCCGGCGGATCGGCGAGCAGCAGATCGTGGACGCGGCCGACCGCCTCGTCGTCAACACCTCCGGGGAGCTCGACGAGCTCGTCACCTACTACGACGCCGACCCCGCCGACGTGGACATCGTCCCGCCGGGCGCCGACCTCGAGCAGTACACGCCGGGCACGCAGCGCGGCACCGAGCGGGCTCGCCGGTCGCTGGGGCTGGGGCAGCGCTCCGAGGTGATCGCGTTCGTGGGCCGCATCCAGCCGCTCAAGGCGCCCGACGTGCTGGTGCGCGCCCTCGCCGAGATCGCGCGCGCCGAGCCGTACCGCGACGTGCGGCTGCTCGTGGTGGGCGGCCCGAGCGGGTCGGGGCTGGACCGGCCGCGGGCGCTCATCGCGCTCGCCGAGGAGCTGGGCGTGGCCGACCGGGTGAGCTTCCTCGCGCCGCGCCCGCCGTCCGAGCTCGTGGACGTGTACCGGGCCGCCGACCTCGTGGCCGTGCCGTCGTACAGCGAGTCGTTCGGGCTCGTGGCGCTCGAGGCCCAGGCGTGCGGCACCCCCGTCGTGGCGGCGCGGGTCGGCGGCCTGCCCACCGCGGTGGACCACGGCCGCACCGGGTTGATGGTCGACGGCCACGACCCGGCCGAGTGGGCGCGGGCCCTCACCGGACTGCTCGACGACGACGAGGCGCGCCTGTCCATGTCGCGCGCCGCCCCCGTGCACGCCGCCGACTTCTCGTGGGACTCCACCGCCGACGGGCTCATCGCCTCGTACGCCCGCACGATGGCCGAGTACCGGGAGCGGCGGGCCGCGGCCGCGAGCTGAGCGGTCGGGTGTGCGCTGACGGGCCGGCCGCGCGCTGACGGGTCCGCCGCGCGCTGACGGGCCGGCCGCCGGCTGACC
>DUTZ01000440.1 GCA_012841845.1 Actinomycetales bacterium
CCACGACCGCGCCCGTCATGGCGATCGCCTGCACCCAGGTGATCCCGACCGCGGTGGCGAGGGTGCGCCGGGGCACCGAGTCCCGCACCGTCGGGTGGAGCGCGCTCACTCCCGGGCGTCCGGGTGGAGCCAGGTCAGCACCTGCTCACTGCCGGTGACCACGGCCCGGCCGGCGAGTCCGTAGACGTCCCGGCCCGCGAAGAGCCGGACGCGGCCCTCGGAGACGGCGGGCAGGGCCGCGACCGCGGGGTTGTGGAGCAGCGCGGCGAACGACTCCTCGCCCTTGCCGGTCACGTCCACGAGCATGATGTGGTCCGGGTCGGCGGCGACGAGCTGCTCGGGCTGCACCGGCATCGTGGCGCGGACCCCGACCGCGTCGGCGACGTTGGCGCCGCCGCCGTTGGTGACGAGCTCGGAGGCGAGCGAGTCCGAGGCGTTGATGAAGGGCACGTGGGCCTGGTTGCTCAGGATCGCGACGGTGGGACGCTCCCCGGCCGCCTCGCCGCGGTCGCGGACCCCGGCGACCCCGTCCCGGATCTCGGCGGCGAGTGCATCGGCCTCCTCCTCCCGGCCCGTCGCGGCACCGATCAGCGCGAGGTTCTCGGCGACCTCGTCCGTGGAGGACCACCCGTTGCCCAGCGTCAGGACGGGGATCCCGGTCGAGCGCAGGAGGGCGGAGGCGTCCTGCTCTCCGGTGTGCCGGGTCGTCACCACCACGAGGTCCGGGTTCCAGGAGGCGACCTGCTCCGGCTCGGGGTTCGTCCCGCTGCCGAGGGTGTGCGGGACGTCCGACATCTCGTCGGCGTAGGCGTTGAGCGTCGGGTTGAGCGCCACCTCCGGCACGGCCACGAGCCGGTCGGTGAGCCCGAGCTCGTGCAGGGCGATCGCGGCGTCCGGCGACAGCGCGACGATCCGCTCGGGCTCCTCCGGCAGGACGAGCGGCTCGTCCTGGCCGGGGACGTCGACCGAGATCGTGGTGTCGCCCGCGGCCTCGGCGGCCGGCTCGTCACCGGGCGCCGTCGAGCACGAGGCGAGGGTCACGGCCGCGGCCAGGGCGAGGGCGGCGGCGAGGGAGGAACGGGACATGGTGACCTTTCTCAGCAGGGGTGTGGGGCGTGGTGGACGGTGGGCGCGGGGTCGTGCGCCGCGTGGTCAGGGGTCGGGTGGACGCGGATCGGGTGGACGAGGGGCACGCCCGTGGGCCCGAGGTGCACGGTCGCCTCGACGCGGTACACGGCGGCGAGCAGCGCGGGGGTGAGAACCTCTACGGCTGTTCCGAGAGCGGCCAGGGTGCCCTCGTGGACCACCGCGAGGCGGTCGCAGTGGCGGGCGGCGTCGTCGAGGTCGTGGAGCACCACCACCACGGCGTCGCCGCGGTCGGCGGCGTCGCGGAGGATCGCGAAGACCCGCATCCGGTGGTGGATGTCCAGGGCCGAGGTCGGCTCGTCCAGCAGCAGGACCGGCGCGCGCTGCGCCAGCGCCCGGGCGATCTGGACGAGCTGGCGTTCGCCGCCCGAGAGTGTGGGCACCGCCCGGTCGGCGAGGGACGCCATCCCCACCCGCGCGAGCTGGTCGCGCGCGATCCGGACGTCGTCACCGCTGAGCCGACCCAGCCTGCGGCGGTGGGCGTAGCGGCCCATGAGTACCAGGTCCATCGCCGTGATGTCCGCGGCGGTGCCGGTGTCCTGCGCGACCAGGGCCAGGCGGGCGGCGCGCTGCCGGATGCTGAGCGCGTCGAGTGGTTCGCCGCCGAGGTGGACCGTCCCGGAGGTCGGCGTGAGGAACCCGGCGAGGGTCCGCAGCAGCGTGCTCTTGCCCGCCCCGTTGGGGCCGATCACGCCGAGCACCTCGCCCGGCCGCGCCTCCAGGGAGACGTCGTGCAGCAGCGGGCGGCGGTCCACGTGGACCCGCAGGCGGTGGGCGCGCAGGGCGGCGGGGGCGTGGCTCATGTGGCCCGCCGGCCGGCGTGGCGG
>DUTZ01000441.1 GCA_012841845.1 Actinomycetales bacterium
CGGCGGTGCGCAGGAGCGTGCGCATGGCGGCCTCGGCGTGGGCGTCCGTGACGACCGGCGCGGCGCCGGTGGCCACGGCCGGGCCGAGGGTGAGGGTGATGGTCATCTCGGCGCGCCCGATCGGGACGACGAGGTCCACGGTCGCGCCGTCGTCGGACGGGGTGAGCACCGCGCCGGAGACCGGGTGGCGGCCCACGCCGTCTGAGTCGATCTCCCAGGCGTGCAGGACGCCCAGGCGGTGGACGGGGCTCACGACCAGGCGCCCGGCCCACTCGACGTCGGGGGCGTTGAGCACGTCGGCGACCGGTCCCTGCGCGGCGGTGACGGCGCCGCGGCGGCGGCCGGACACCTGCTCCACGGCGGGCAGGTAGCCGCGGACGCGGTCGGCGGTGGCGGACTCGAAGCGGTCGAGCAGCTCGCCCACCGGCTCGTCCACGCGGGTGATGCCGGCGACCGCGGTGGTGCCCGGGATCACGCACACGGCATCGGCGTCGTAGCGGGCGTCGTGGGCCTGCCACAGGGAGTCCGAGCGCCACCAGCGGCGCACGTCGCCGTCGATCACCGGGACGAACGGCACCGGCTTGCCCGGCATGCGACAGATGTCGAGGAACTCGGCCGCGTCGGCCGGGTGGAGGGTGACGGTGCCCAGTTCGGGGTAGCGCGCGGCGAGGGCGGCCACCACGTCGGCGGGACGCTCCATCTGCGCGGGCTCCGGGAACGCGGAGACGATGCGGCCGGTGTCCGCCGGGTCGAGGCGGGCCTCGGTGCGCTGCACCATGCGGTGGAAGCGCTCGCGGATCGTGGGGTCGAGCCACACCGAGCGGGTGCCGTCGGCCACGTCGGCGGAGAAGTCGCCGCCCACGTCGAAGCCGTTGCCGTCGCGGGAGACGCAGCCGTCGGCCGAGGCGCCGGGGGCCAGCGAGAGCTCGGTGAAGCGGCACAGCCACTGCTCGTAGGTCATGGCCTCGAGGTCGCCGAAGTACGGCTTGGCGGTGCCGTCGATCGCGGCGACGATCTCGTCGCGGCGGGCGGCCACGGCCTCGGAGTCGCCCGCGACCTCGTCGAGCAGGCGCCCGGTGCGGGCGGCGGTGTTGTCGATCTCGTGGATGTCGGCGCCCAGCTGGCTGCGGCCCGAGGCCATGCCGCCCTCGGCCTGGCCGGCGCCCACCCAGTGGTCCACGCCCTCGGTGTCCACGAGCAGCTGCTTGACCTGCGGGCTGGTGGTGGCCTCGAGGGTCGCCATGGCGGCGGTGCCCACGAGGATGCCGTCGACCGGCATGGCCGGGTAGCCGTGGGCGTTGGCCCACGAGCCGGTGAGGTAGTCGGCGGCCCGCTCGGGGGTGCCGATGCCGCCGCCCACGCAGAGCACGACGTTGGGCCTGTCGCGCAGGGTGCCGTAGGTGGCCAGCAGGAGGTCGTCGAGGTCCTCCCACGAGTGGTGGCCGCCGGCGCGGCCGCCCTCGACCTGGACGATGACGGGCATGTGGGGCACCTCGGCGGCGATCCGCACGACCTGGCGGATCTGCGCGACGGTGCCGGGCTTGAAGCTCACGTGGCGCAGGCCGGCCTCGGTGAGCTCCTCGATCAGGGCGATGGACTCGTCGAGCTCGGGGATGCCGGCGGTGACGATCACGCCGTCGAACGGGATGCCCGCGGCGCGGGCCTTCTGCACGAGGCGCTTGCCGCCCACCTGGAGCTTCCACAGGTAGGGGTCGAGGAAGAGCGAGTTGAACTGCGCGCTGCGGCCCGGCTCGAGCAGCTCGGCGAGGCGCTCGGTGTTCTCGGCGAAGATCGCCTCGGAGACCTGGCCGCCGCCGGCGAGCTCGGCCCAGTGGCCGGCGTTGGCGGCCGCGGCGACGATCGCCGGGTCCACGGTCGTGGGGGTCATGCCCGCGAGCAGGATCGGCGAGCAGCCGGTGAGGCGGGTGAAGGACGTCTCGACGTGGACGCTGCCGTCGGGCAGCTCGACGAGCTGCGGCTGGTAGGCGGTCCACGGCCGCTCGACGGCCGGGGCGGCGCCCGGGGTGAAGAGGTTGCGCAGGCCGCCGCGGGTGGCGGCGGCCACCACGCCGACGCCCTGGCCGCGGACCACCGACCGGTTGAGGCGGGTCAGCGCCTCGCCCGGGCCCATGTCGAGGATCCACTCGGCGCCGGCCTCGAGGGTGTGCGCCATCTCCTCGACCCAGTCGACGGGGTCGGTGAAGACCTCGCGGGCCAGCGTGGCCGCGCGGTCGGCGTCGAGCCCGCAGCGGGCCGCCCAGCCGGCCACCACGTCGATGGCGGGCGCCATGCCCGGGTGGTGGAAGCCCACCTCCACGTCGAGGGGGTCGAAGACGGGGGCGAAGACCTCGCCGCCGGTGAGCTTGGCCTCGCGACGGCGACGCGACTCCGCCTCGAGGTCGGCGCAGTGGCGGCGCAGCTCCTCGAGGTCCTCGGGGCGGCCCACCACGACGTGGCGGCGCTGCGCGTTGCGGATGGACACCGACGGGCGCAGCGCGGGGTCGGCGTCGGCGAAGAGCTCGTCGACGATCGTGCGCAGGGCGTCGCCGTCAATGCCCGTCACGCCGACCATCGGGCTCACGCCGCCGCGGCGGAACAGGCCCACGCGGCGGCCGACGAGGGTCGCGGCGGCGCCGATGAGCTCGGCCACGGCGAGGAGGCGGTCGTCGATCGAGCCGAAGGTCACCACGGACTCCACGGCCAGCACGCCCTGGGAGTGGCCCACGACGGCGGCGGGGACCGCGTCGTCCACGTCGAGCCCCTCCGCGCCGAGCGCGCGGACGGCGCCGATCTGGGTGAGCAGCACGGCCGGCAGGGACACGGCGGCCGAGGAGAGCGAGGCGTCGTCGGGCAGGTCGGCGTCGTCCTCGTCCTCGCCGGTCGTGGTGTTGGCCCACTCGATGGGCCGGAAGCCGTGGGTGCGGACCACGGCGATCTCGTCGTGCACCGGCTCGGTGAGCGCGACGGAGGCGTCGACGAGCGACTGGAGTTCGGGGCCGAGGCCCGTGCCGTCGATGAGGTCGCTCAGCGCGTCGCGCCACGCGATCCCCTGGCCACCGAAGGCCAGGGCGTACGCGGTACCCGCCCGCAGCTCGTCGGCGAGCGCCCGGGTGGGGCGGGGGGCGGCGGTGCGCCCGGTCTCGGTCGAGCGCTGGCTGAGGTCGCGGTCGTCGATCGTCACGGTGTGGAGCTCCTTGGCGTCTGCGGCGCGCCGGTCGGTTCGGACCCGGCGATGCGGACAGAGTGCCACAGAAACCTGAGGGGCCCCTCACCTTGAGGTCGGACATCCGATAGGTCCGCAGGGCACGGAACCGGCCATTCCCGTGACGTCCATCACGTTTCAGACCTGATGGTTTCCTCATCTTCACAGGTGAGGGGCGCCTCAGGTTCCGCCGTGGGGCCGTTATCGAATCGTTACCAACTTTTCAGGCCGAACGGCACGGATGGGGCGCGTCGTGACCCGGCCGAGACCCGGCCGACGGGTGCGTGCGGGAGGAGCGGTCAGGCGCCGCAGCGCAGCACGTTCATCTGCTCAGCGTCGAGCCCCTCGACGGGGCACAGGTCCGCGGACAGGCGCCGCGGCCCGGACGTCCATTCGACGTGCGTCGTGCGGACCGGGTCGCCGAACGTCACCGTGACGAGGCCACCGAGGCCCGGCGTCTCGTCCGGAGCCAGGGCGCCGGCGCCGACCGTCTCGATGTCTGTCACCTCGGCGACGGTCGCCTCCCCCGGCGCGGGGATGAGTCGGAGCTGGAGCAGGGTGCCGTCGAACGCCCCGATCCACGAGGCGAACGTGCCCGTGCCGTCGTCACGGAGGTCGAGGGTGCGGCCGTGGGCGAACCAGGACCCGGTCTCACGGACCACGTCGGCGGGCGCGAGGACCCCGGCCGCGGCGGCGACGACCGCACCGGTGCCCGGCGCGTCGGCGACCGGCGTCGCGGTCACGAC
>DUTZ01000442.1 GCA_012841845.1 Actinomycetales bacterium
CCCGAGCGGGTCCTGGGCGGCGACCGCGGCGCGGCGCGCCTGCTCGTGGACCGCGTGGTGGCCCCCCTGCGGGGCGCGGACCCCTCGCTCGAGGAGACGCTGCGCGCCTACCTCGACTCCGGCGGACACGTCGAGGCGTGCGCGCGGCGGTTGTACGTCCATCCCAACACGGTGCGGTACCGACTCAAGAGAGTCGGACAGATAACGCAGTTCGACCCCCTCGACTCGAGGGACGGTTTCGTGCTCCGGATCGCCCTCGTCCTCGGGATGTTCGACGAATCCCATTCACAGGAGGCGTAACGCTTCACACCCGCCACACCCTGTAACGAAAACGATTCGTGATCAGATGGACGTCTGGCCAACTCGACTTTTGTGGGAACCCCACAAAAACCGGCGGGTGATTCTGGCCTCCGGAACATCATCCCGAAGGGGCCCCGCCGTGTTCCCTGATACTCGTGCTTTGTCTCACCGCCCCAGGACAGGGGTCTCAGAAGGCCGGGATGCTCGCGCCGTGGCTCGAACTGCCCGGCGCGACCGCCCGGCTCGCCGAGTGGTCCGCCGCCGGCGGGCTGGATCTCGCGTACCTGGGCACCACCGCGACCCTGCAGGAGATCACCGACACCGCGGTGACCCAGCCGCTCGTCGTGGCCTCCGCCCTCCTCGGGGCCGCCGAACTCCGGCGCCGGGGCGACGTGCCGTCCGACACCGTGGTGGCCGGGCACTCCATCGGCGAGGTCGCGGCGCTCGCGATCGCCGGGGTCATCTCCGAGACGGACGCGCTGCGCCTGGCCTCGCTGCGCGGCCAGGCCATGTCCCGCGCCTGCGCGGAGCGCCCCACCGGCATGATCGCCGTCCTCGGCGGCCGTGAGGCCGACGTCCTGCTCTCCCTCGAGAACGCGGGCCTGGCCCCGGCCAACCGCAACGCCGCCGGCCAGATCGTGGCCGCGGGCCCCCTCGAGGCGTGCGACGCGCTCGAGCAGAACCCGCCCACCCGCGCCCGCCTGCGGCGCCTCGAGGTGGCCGGCGCCTTCCACACCGGCCACATGGCCTCCGCCGTCGAGGCGGTGCACGAGCTCGCGGCCTCGCTCGAGGTGCGCGACCCGGAGCTCACGCTGCTGTCCAACGCCGACGGCACCGTGGTCACCTCCGGTCGGGACGCCCTCGACCGGGTGGTCTCGCAGATCACCCACCCCGTGCGGTGGGACCTGTGCACGCAGACCATGCTCAAGCTGGGCGTGGACACCCTGGTCGAGCTGCCGCCGTCCGGCGCGCTCGTGGGCATCGCCAAGCGCGAGATGCGCGGCGCCGCCCGCCACGGGCTCACGACGCCGGAGGACCTCGACGCCACCGTGGCGAACGTCCCCGCACTGAGCGGCACCTAGCCGCCCCCGAACCCGCGGCCGCCGGAGGGATCCGGCGGCCGTGTCATGACGACCACGTCCCTCCCGCCGGGAGGGACGCGACCGACAAGGAAGGAAGCCACATGGCACGCACCGAGGCCGAGATCATCGCGGGACTCGCCGAGATCGTCGAGGAGGTCACCGGGATCGAGCCGTCCGAGGTGACCCCGGAGAAGTCGTTCGTCGACGACCTGGACATCGACTCGCTCTCCATGGTCGAGATCGCCGTCCAGACCGAGGACCGCTACGGGGTCGAGATCCCCGACGAGGACCTGGCCAAGCTGCGCACCGTGGCCGACGCCGTCGAGTACATCCAGAAGATCGACCAGGGCTGACGCCCCGCCCCGCGGTCGGGGCGGGGACACGAGAAGGGCCGTTGGTGCGGTCGGTGCACCAGGACGAGCCCGTGTCCCCTCCCTCCCGTGGGGCAGACGTCACGCCCACCCGCCCCGCCTCGCGCGGGGCGACACGCGGCCGGCGTGAGCAGGGACGGGGGTCCCTCTCGAACGCCGGTCGACCACCAGACAGTCCGGGGGTCCATCAGCCCGCACGGCCCGTCACGGGTCGAGCGGCACGGAAAGGACTGCATTCCATGACCATCACCACCACCGTGGATCACAACACCCAGATCGACCCGCGCGACCCCGTCGTCCGGCTCGAGAACCTCTTCGACCCGGCGTCGCTGGAGTTCCTCACCGAACCCGACGCCTCGGGTGCGCTCGCCGCACGCGGTCTCATCGACGGCGTGCCCACCATCGCCTACGCCACCGACGCCACCGTCATGGGCGGCGCCATGGGCCTCGACGGCTGCCGCCACATCGTCCACGCGATCGACGTGGCGATCGACGAGCAGCTGCCCGTCGTGGGCGTCTGGCACTCGGGCGGGGCGCGACTGGCGGAGGGCGTCGAGGCGCTCCACGCCGTGGGCACCGTCTTCGAGGCCATGGTCCGCGCCTCGGGCCTCGTCCCGCAGATCTCCGTGGTGCTCGGGCCCGCCGCCGGCGGCGCCGCGTACGGCCCCGCGCTCACCGACGTCGTGATCATGGCCCCGGCGGGCAAGATCTTCGTCACCGGGCCCGACGTGGTCCGCTCCGTCACCGGCGAGCAGGTCGACATGGAGGGCCTGGGCGGCCAGGAGGTGCACCACCGCAAGTCGGGCGTGTGCCACATCGCCGCCGAGGACGAGCGCGACGCCCTCAACCGCGCCCGCCGGCTCGTCACCCTGCTCTCGGCCCAGGGCGAGATCGACCCGCAGGCCCTGGAGTCGGACCACACGGACCTCGCCGGGCTGCTCCCCGAGTCCGCCAAGCGCGCGTACGACGTGCGGCCGCTCGTCCACGGGATCCTCGACTCCTCCCCGGTCGACGGGAGCACGACGTTCGAGGAGCTCCAGTCCAAGTGGGCGCCGAGCATCGTCGTGGGCTTCGGCCGCCTCGCCGGCCGCACGGTCGGCGTGATCGCCAACAACCCGCTGCGCCTGGGCGGCTGCCTCAACTCGGAGTCGGCCGAGAAGGCCTCGCGCTTCGTCCGCCTCTGCAACGCGTTCGGCGTGCCGCTCCTCGTCGTCGTCGACGTCCCCGGGTACCTCCCGGGCGTCAACCAGGAGTGGGAGGGCGTCGTGCGCCGCGGCGCCAAGCTCCTCCACGCCTTCGCCGAGGCCTCGGTCGCGCGTGTCACCCTGGTGACCCGCAAGATCTACGGCGGCGCGTACATCGCCATGAACTCGCGCGCCCTGGGCGCGTCGGCGGTCTACGCGTGGCCGGACGCCGAGGTGGCCGTGATGGGCGCCAAGGCGGCCGTGGGGATCCTCCACAAGCGCACGCTCGCCGCGGCGCCGGAGGACGAGCGCGAGGAGCTCCACGAGCGGCTCGCCGACGAGCACGCCGCGATCGCCGGCGGCGTGGGCCGGGCGGTGTCCATCGGCGTGGTCGACGAGGTGATCGAGCCCACCGACACGCGCCGTCGCCTCGCCGAGGCGCTGGACGCGGCCGCGCACGTCCGGGGCCGGCACAAGAACATCCCGCTGTGACC
>DUTZ01000032.1 GCA_012841845.1 Actinomycetales bacterium
CGGGCGCGGCGACGCGCGCGCGGGCCGGCCTGAGGACCGCGCCCGGTCGCCCCGCGCCGGGCGGGCCCTCCGGCTCAGTCGTCGTAGCCGAGGGAGAACGCGGCCTCGAGGTCGTGCTTGGACAGCGCGCGGAACGCGATGTGCGTCTCGGTGTCCACCACGCCCGGCACCTTGTTGAGCTTGTCCGCGACGATCTCCGCGACGTCGTCGTTGCGGCGGGCGCGGACCAGGACGATGAGGTCGATCGTCCCGGTGACCGAATACACCTCGGAGACGCCGTCGATCGCCGCGATGGCCTCGGCCACCTCGGGGATGCGCGGGGTCTCGGCGTGGACAAACACGATGGCGGTGATCATGGGGCCAGGTTACGTCCCCCGGGGTTCACGTGACCGGCGTAGCGTGTGCGCCCATGATCTACGGTGACCTCTTCGAGGCGAGTCGCGAGACGCAGACCGACCGGCCGTTCGCCCTGCAGAACTCCAAGATGCTCAAGGTGCTGGTGCAGGACCAGCCCGTCATGGCCCGCCTGGGGTCGATGGTCGCCTACCAGGGGCAGATCGGCTTCGAGCACGCCGGCCACGGCGGGCTCGGCAAGATGTTCAAGGCGGCCGCCACCGGCGAGGGCGTGCCGCTCATGCGGTGCACCGGTCACGGCGAGCTGTTCCTCGCCGACTCCGCCGCCGAGGTGCAGGTGCTCTACCTGGAGAACGACGAGATCTCGGTCAACGGCGCCAGCGTGCTGGCGTTCTCGGCCGGCATCGAGTGGGACATCCAGCGCATCAGCGCGCGCGGGGCGGCCCTCACGGGCGGGCTCTACAACGTCTCGATGCGGGGGACCGGCTTCGTCGCCGTCACCACCAAGGGCGTCCCGGTGGCGCTCGACGTGGCCTCGGCGCCGACCTTCGCCGACGCGCAGGCCGTGGTCCTGTGGACCGCGGGCGTGCGGATGGACGTCAAGGTGGACACCGGCGGCCTGCGTTCGATGATCCGCGGCGGCACCGGCGAGACGCTGCAGATGGCGTTCGGCGGCCGGGGCGTGGTGATCGTGCAGCCCGCCGAGAACGTGGCGCAGGACGCCGGCGAGCAGAGCGGGTCCTCCGGCGGGCTCTTCGGCTGAGGAGGCGCCGGGCCGGCGGGGCCGCGCGTCAGCTCATGTTCTCCGGGGTCCAGTAGGCGCGCATCGAGGAGACCTTGCCCTGCTCGTCGTGGGTCATGAGGTCCCACACGTCGATCGTGGCGCTGGAGTTCTCGTCGAAGTGGGTCGTGATCTCGAAGTGGAACAGCAGGTCGTTGCCGCACACGCGGGCCTCGTGCAGGGTGGCATCGATCTTCAGCGCGGTGACGGTGGCGTAGAACTCGCGGACCGCGGCCTTGCCCTCGTGCACGGTGCCGCCGCCCACCGGGTCCTCCACGGTGGCGTCCTCGGCGTAGAGGTCCATGATCGTCTCGAGGTCGCCGGCGGCGAGCCCGGCGATGTAGGCGTCGGCGGTGGCGCGGATCTGCTCGGGGGTGGGGCTCATGGTGGGGTCCTTCCGGGGAGGTCGGCTCGGGTGTGACGACGAGGTGACCCCGAGCCTAGAACGTGTTCTCGTTTCGCGGGGGCCGGATGGGCACTGTGAGTTGCGTCACCTCACGCGCGGGCCTACGCTCCCCTCACCACGTGTAGCGGGCCCGACGGGCCGGAGGGACGGGGAGCGCCATGTCCGACGCGAACACCGCGGAACGACCGGCTGACGAGGAGGAGTCGTTCCACACCGGGCGCGTCGTCGTGCTGGCGGCGGTGGCCGCCCTCGGCGGCCTCCTCTTCGGCTTCGACACCAGCGTCATCAACGGTGGCGTGGGCGCCATCCAGGAGACCTTCGGGATGGGGGCCGCGCTCACCGGCTTCACCGTCTCCTCGGCCCTGCTCGGCTGCATGGTCGGCGCCTACGTCGCCGGGCGCCTGGCCGACCGGTGGGGGCGGACGCGGGTCATGGTGCTCGCGTCGGCGCTCTTCACCGTGAGCGCCCTGGGCTCCGGCTTCGCGTTCGGTGCGTGGGACCTCATCCTCTGGCGCGTGGTCGGCGGCCTCGGCGTGGGCGCGGCGTCGGTCATCGCGCCCGCCTACATCGCCGAGGTGGCGCCGCCCGGGATCCGTGGCCGGCTCGGTTCGCTCCAGCAGCTGGCGATCGTCTCCGGCATCTTCGTGGCCCTGCTCTCCGACGCCTGGCTCGCAGGCGCGGCCGGCGGCGCGATCGAGGACCTGTGGCTGGGCGCCGCCGCCTGGCGGTGGATGTTCTGGGCCGAGCTCGTCCCGGCCGTGGCGTACGGCGTGCTCGCGCTCATGATCCCCGAGTCGCCCCGCTACCTCGTGGCCAACGGGCTCGTCGACGAGGCCAAGAAGGTCCTGCGGTCCATCCAGGACCGCGGCGTGGACTCGCGCATCGCCGAGATCCGCAGGACCGTGCGCCAGGACGAGAAGCGCTCCGTCCGCGACATCTTCCGGCCCGGCGGCACCAACCTCCTGCCGATCGTGTGGGTGGGCATCGCCCTGTCGGTGTTCCAGCAGCTCGTCGGCATCAACGTCATCTTCTACTACTCCACCACGCTGTGGCAGGCCGTCGGGTTCTCCGAGGAGGACGCGCTCACCCAGTCCGTCATCACCTCGGTGACCAACATCGTCGTCACGCTCGTGGCCATCGCGCTCATCGACCGGATCGGTCGGCGCCGGCTGCTCATCACCGGCTCGGCGGGCATGACGATCTCGCTCGGCGTCATGGCGCTCATGTTCAGCCAGGCCACCATGGCGCCCGGCCCCGACGGCGAACTCGCCCCGCAGCTCGGCGACACGCAGGGGCTCGTCGCACTGATCGCGGCCAACGCCTTCGTCGTGTTCTTCGGCATGTCCTGGGGCCCGGGCGTATGGGTGCTGCTCGGCGAGATGTTCAACAACCGCATCCGCTCCACCGCGCTCGGGGTGGCCGCGGCCGCCCAGTGGCTGGCCAACTTCGCCGTCTCCACCACGTTCCCGTCGATGGCCGAGCTGAGCCTGTGGTTCACGTACGGCTTCTACGCCGTGGCCGCGCTGCTCTCGCTGCTGTTCGTGGCGAAGTTCGTCCCGGAGACCATGGGCCGGTCGCTCGAGGACATGGAGTAGCGGCCGGCCGGCATCTCAGGCCGCGTCGTCGGGCTGCCGCGTGGGGCAGTAGAGGTCGGTGCGCAGGGTGGCCGGGTCCATGTCGGGCCGGGGTTCGGTGACGTAGCACTCCCAGAACGGCATCCCCGGCGCGCGGCCCCTCCCGCCGATGCCCGCCATGAGCCGGCCCCAGGCCTCGCCCAGGGCGTCGTACCCACCCACGTGGCTCATCACCGCGATGTCGCCGGCCGGCAGCTCGGACGGCACGATCCGCAGCCCGCCGCCCGCCGGGCCGTCACCCTCCCCCGGCTCGTCGTGCGCGGGGACCGCCGCGAGCGGGGCGGCGAGGCGCTCGCCCAGCGGGAAGCCGATCTCCACGTCCGCCACCGCGTCCGGCCCCTCGGTGAGCCGGGTGTACAGGGCGAACGGCGGCCCGGCCGGCGTGATGCCGCGCGCGAACAGCTCCGGGAAGGCCTGTCCGAAGGCGGCGTCGAAGAGCCCGGCGATCGAGGACATGCGCACGCCCGCCGCGCGCACCACCGCGGTCGGCACCGCCGGGGCCGCGATGATCCGCACCTCGGCGACCGGCTCCGGCCCCAGGTCGGGGTAGCCGGGCGGGGGCGGGGTGGAGCCGGGTGACGACGAGGACGACATGGCGTCCAGTCTGCTCCGCGGGAGGGGCGTACGCGGGGAGAACTGACGCATCCGCGCGGGCGTGCCAGG
Source organism: Actinomycetales bacterium (assembly GCA_012841845.1). Classification (GTDB taxonomy): domain Bacteria; phylum Actinomycetota; class Actinomycetes; order Mycobacteriales; family Mycobacteriaceae; genus Dietzia. Next base: position 3,839 of record DUTZ01000032.1, read on the forward strand.
CTGGGGTCATGACGGCACCGGCACTCACCCTGACCAAGCTCGAGCACGCCTCGGTGGTGCTCGCCTCGGACCGCGCGCGGATCCTCGTGGACCCCGGGAACCTGGGCACGCCCAACGACCCCGGGGCGTTCGACGCGATCCTGCTCACCCACCACCACCCCGATCACGCCGCGCCGGAGTTCCTCCGCGACGCGCTCGCCGCCGGCGTCGACGTGTACGGACCGGCCGACGCCGGCGAGGAACTCGGCCTGGCGGGCGCCGACCGGGGCGGCGCGCACTGGCACCCCGTCGAGGCGGGCGAGACCTTCTCGGTGGGCGACGTCCCCGTCGTCGTCGCCGGGTCGATCCACGCCGAGATCCACCCCGACGTCCCCGGGCCGCAGAACCGGGCGTTCCTCGTGGGCGACGGCGTCTTCGTCACCGGCGACGAGCACCCGCTGCCGCCCGCACCCGCGAGCGTGCTGGTCACGCCCATGAACGCGCCGTGGCTCGCCGCGCCCGCGCTCGTCCGCTACGTGCGGCGGGTGCGGCCGCGGCTCGTGTTGGGCGTGCACGAGGGCTTCCTCAATCCCGCCGGGCTGCGCGTGGCCGACCGGCTGCTCGGCATGCTCACCGCGGAGGGCGCCGACGCGGCGCGACGGCTCGAGGTGGGCGAGGAGATCAGCCTCTGACGGCGGCGTCCCGCCCTGCCCTGCACCGGCGGCCCTGCCCCGGCGGCCGGATGCGGGCCGCCGCCGCGCGCGGGACACTCGGGGCATGAGCACGCAGTTGACGGTGACCCAGTGCGCGACGTGCGGCGTCGAGCACGCCGAACCGCTGCCGGAGGTGTGCCCGATCTGCGCGGACGAGCGCCAGTTCGTCCCGCCGTCGGGCCAGCGGTGGACCAGCCCCGCCGAGTCGCGCGCCGCCGGCGCCCACCTGGAGTTCGTCGAGCTGGAGACCGACGTGGTGGGGATCGTCCAGCGCTCGTGCCCGGGCATCGGGCAGAAGCCGGCACTCATCCGGACCGAGCACGGGAACGTGCTGGTCGAGGTGCCCAACATGATCAGCGACGAGGCGGTGGCGTCCGTGCGCGGCTGGGGCGGGATCGCCGCGATCATCGCCTCGCACCCGCACATGTACGGCGTACAGTCCCTGTGGTCGGCGGCCTTCGACGACGCCCCCGTCTACGTCTCCGCCGCCGACGAGCGGTGGCTGGGCCTGCGGCCGGCGAACACCGTGGTGTGGGGCGGCAGGGGCTC
>DUTZ01000443.1 GCA_012841845.1 Actinomycetales bacterium
ACGGTGGGCGTCGAGGACCGCCCCGGGCTCACGTCGCTGCGCGCGGAGGGCCGCGGGATCGCGGTCGAGGCGGAGGTCCGCAGGCCGGCGCACGACGCCCTCGCCGTCGTCGTCCCGTGGAGCACGCGCCACTTCCAGTACACGCTCAAGGACCTCGCCAACCCCGTCACCGGGTCGATCACGATCGACGGCACCACCCACGACATCGGTAGAGGCTGGGCGGTGCTCGACCGCGGGCGCGGCCGCTGGCGCTGGGCCAACATCTGGAACTGGGGCGCCGGCAGCGGCGTGGTGGACGGCTCGACGCGCGCGATCCAGGTGGGCGGCCGGTGGACCGACGGCACCGGCTCCACCGAGAACGGGCTGCTCGTGGACGGACGGATGCACAAGATCGGCGAGGACCTGACCTGGGACTACGACCTCTCCGACGCCGGCGCGCGCTGGCACGTGCGCGGCGAGCGGATCGACGCCGTGCTCACGCCGTTCCACCGCCGCCGGGCGATCACCGAGCTGGGCGTGCTGGCCGTGCGCACGCACCAGGCGTTCGGCGAGTGGAACGGCACCGGCATCCTCGACGACGGCCGCGAGGTGAGCCTCGACGGGCTCGTGGGCTGGGCCGAGGAGTCGCGGAACCGCTGGTAGGCGCGGCCGGGCTCAGCGTGCCAGGGCTCAGCGGGCCCGGGCTCAGCGGGCGCGGGCCCGCTCGACCTTCCGGAACAGCGCGCGGCCGGGCGCCGACGACAGGCCGTGGGCCAGGGTGCTCGCCACCACGACGAGCGAGCCCGCGGCGAGGATCTCCGGGTGCTCGCTGCCGTACTCGGCCTCCATCGTCAGGTAGAACACCGCGGCCACGCCGACGGGCCCGAACCAGCCGAGGAACGCCGCGCTGTGCAGCGGCATGCCCAGCGGCCGCGCCAGGGCGAGGACGAGCGGCAGTCGACGGAGCACGAGCACCGCCACGGCGAGCGCGACGCCGGTCCAGCCGAGCGCGCCCCACTCGGCCCACGGGAGCATGGCGCCGAGGACCACGAAGAACGGCAGGACGGCGAACTGGTTGACGGCCTCGTCGATCTGGACCTCGGTCTCGCGCTCGGCGCCGGTGCTCACCACGTTGTAGGCGAGGCCGGCGACGAAGGCGCCGAAGACGCCGTTGAGGTCGGCGAGCCCGCACACGCCCAGGACGAGCAGCGCGAGCAGGACGGTGTAGAGCAGCGTCGGCCCCTCCTCGGTGGCCTTGTGGCGCTGCGCGAGGTGGAGGGCCTTGGCGGCCAGGACGCCGCCCGCGACGCCCACGAGGAGCGCGCCGAGGACCTGCCACGCGGTGTCGAGGGCGGCCTCGCCCGCGGAGAGCGAGCCCGCGACGGCGAGCGCGAGCAGGACCAGCGGCAGGGCGAGCCCGTCGTTGGCCCCGGACTCCAGGGAGAGGATCTGTCGGTCGCGCTCCGGCAGGTCCTCCTCGGCGCCCTCGCCGGTCACCGCGCTGGAGGCGAGCACCGGGTCGGTGGGGCAGACGGCGGCGCCGAACAGCAGCGCGAGGGCGAAGGACGTGCCGAGCAGCCACATCGCCAGTCCCGTGGACACGAGTGCCATCGCCGGCATCACCACCACGATGAGCAGCGCCAGCGGCTTCCAGTGCGTGCGCAGCGCGGAGAAGGGGTAGCGCAGCGCGACGCCCATCACGGAGATCGCCAGCAGGACCTCGGCGCCGTGTTGCAGGAGCGCGGGTGCGGCGGTGAGCTCGGGAAGGTCGAGGATCCCGGTGACGGCGGGTCCCAGCAGGACGCCCGCGACGAGCGCGATGAGCGGCTCGGACAGCGGCCACTGGTGCAGGCGCGCGGAGATCGCGACGATCACCACGCCGAGGGCGCCGACCACCGCGAGCAGCAGGTCGAGCGTGGACATCACATCACTCCTGTCGGGGAGATGCGGACGGGGGAAGGCGGATCCGCCCGGACCCTACGTGGCGTGGCGCGGGGGTGCGACCGGCTGCGCGTCCGCCCACCAGCGCGGCAGCCTGCCCGGCGTGTCAGCCCCCGGGCTTGGCGTTGACCCAGCGCGCGTCGATCGTGTCGGCCCCGCGGTCGATCGTCGCCTCGTAGCGGTACTCGGTCGGCCACGTCCCGAACGCGGTCCGCTCGTTGACGATGAGCCGGTACAGCAGGCCGCGCTGGCGGGGCACCTCCACGTCGTCGATCTCGAACCGCAGTCGGGACACCTCGCCGTCGACCTCCACCCGGTACGGCCCGGCGACGCTGCCCATCTCGGGGTGGGAGGTCATGGTGATGCGCCCCTCGGCCGGCGCGGCGGGGTCCAGCGGCGGGTCGAACGCGATCCCGGTGCGGTCGATGACGATCTGCGCGAGCCCGTCGCCGTCGAAGCAGTAGGTCGCTTCGCCGTCGCGGTACAGGTCGCCGTCGGTGCGCACGCGCCGCAGGCCGTCGGCGTCGGTGGGGAACACGGCGTGGAGCTCGGCGTCGGGGGTGTACTTGGCGAAGTTGCGGAGCTGTCCCTGGACCGGCACCGGGGCGGGGAAGGGGGCGAGCTCGACCGGGGCGCCGTCGATGCGGACGTCGATCTCGGAGCCGCCGGTGCGGACGAACTCGAAGCGGTGCAGCACGAACAGCGGGAAGTACTCGGGATCGGTCGAGGACAGGCCCACGAGCGCGAGCAGGCCGAGCGGGACCGAGCGGTCCTCGGTGCTCTCGCGCACCACGCCCGTGATCTCGCGCCCCTCGACATCCGTCAAGGCGAACTCGAGCTGCAGGCGGCCGTGGTCGTCGACCTCGAACTCCGGGCCGCCGAGGTCGGTGTGCGAGTAGTGGAGGCGGCCCTTGCCGGTGACCGCACTGGACTCGTCCGGGTCGGGGGTCAGCGCGAGGTCGTCGTAGAAGTCGGTGTGGCCGTCGTGGCGGTAGGCGATGATCCGCATGCCGCGTTCGTGGCCGCGGTCGACGATCTGCGGCTCGAGACCCTCGTAGACCGGGTCGCCGTCGCCCGCGAACTCGAGCAGCGCGAGCGAGGTGATCGGCGCCCGCTCCACGGTGAGCGGCAGCAGGACCTCGCGGTCGGGGCCGGGCTGCGCGGAGGTCGCCACGGTCGGGCCCGCGGCGGGGGTCGGCCGCCGCAGCTCCCACGCCTCCCAGCCGGTGAGCAGCGCGGCGACCAGCGCCACGACGAGCGCCGCCCGCCCGCACCACACCCAGTGGCCGCGGGTCAGGGCGACGACGGCGAGGACCGCGGTCGCCACCACGAGGCCGGCCGCGACGCGCACGTCGAGCAGGGCGAACGGCAGCGCGAGCAGTGCCAGGACGAGTGCGACGGCCGACATCTCAGTCAGTCCTCTCCGTCTCCGGCTCCGGCGGGCGGAGCGAGTCGCCCGTGAGCGCGAGCGACATCGTGTCGAGCACCCGCAGGCAGGTGCTCAGGTCATCGGGGGCGACGTCGGCGAAGAGATCGTCGAGCAGCCGGTCGCCGGTCGGCCCGAGCCGGTCGAACAACGCGTGTGCGGCCGGGGTGATGTCCACCCGGCGCGCGCGGCGGTCGGTGGGAGAGGGCGTGATCTCGAGCAGGCCCCGATCCGCGAGCGCCGCGAGCAGCTTGCGCATGTTCTGGTGGGTGGTGCCGAGCGCGCGGGCCACCTCGGCCGTGGAGGGCACGGGGCGGGGGAGTGAGGCGACGACGACGAGCGCGAGCCACTGCTTGAGCGTGACCTCCTCGATCGCCGCGTCGTAGGTGGTCTGCATGCGGTTCGCCAGCAGGAGGACCCCGGCGAAGGTCGCCTGCCGGTCGTCGATGCGAGCCATGCCCCAAGTGTACAACTGGTTGTACATTCTGGACGCGTGCTCTCCGTCGCCGCCCGCCCCACCTCCCCGCTCGCCCGGCCTGGCGAAATCGGCGACTCCGCTGCTGAATCGGCGAGTCATGTGGGAGCCGCGGATCCAGCAGCGGAGTCGCCGATTTCGGGGAAGCGGGCTTCGGCGGCTCCAGTGGTATAGCACATGCTATATTACCTGCATGGTGGAGAGTCTGAGCGAGGTGGCCCGTCGCGTGGACGGCCAGATCGAAAAGTCGCGGGCGGAGCTGGTGGCCGCGGTGAGGCGCGCCGCCGCGGACGGTCTGACGCAGTCGGAGATCGCGCGGCAGATCGGTCGTAGCCAGCCCGAGGTCTCCCGGTTACTTCGCTTTCACGGCACCACACCGCTCGCGATGAAGCTCCGGAGAAGTGCCGACCAGGTGAAGCAGCTCGTCTCCGCCGCCGGCGGAAGTCGGGTGCGGGTCTTCGGCTCGGTCGCAACGGGTGATGACCGGCTGGGTTCGGACGTCGACCTGGTCTTCTCCATGGGGCGGCCGCTGGGGCTCATGGAGTTGGGCAGGCTCGAGGCACGACTGGCCGACGCGATCGGCGCCCCCGTCGACCTCGTCCCGGAGTCTTCTGTGAGGCCTGACCTCCGAGAACGGATCGACGCCGAGGCTGTGCCTCTGTGAGCCGGACGACGGGGGAGATCCTCCGAGAGTCCCTCCTGCATTTCGAGATGATGCATCGTCATGCGTGCGGCGACGTCGCCGATCAGATGGTCATCGATGCCATCTGCATGAGGCTGTCGGCGGGGATAGAGGCACTGAGCCGTCTGGCGCCCGAGATCAGGGACGACCTCTTCGGTGAGGACTGGCCGGTGATGTGGGGGATGCGAAATCGGATCGCGCACGGATATCTGCTCGTCGATGCGGTCGTCGTCCGTCAGACCGTGAACGTCGACCTGCCCGGAATCGAGCAAACGATCCGATCGGCACTGAACTGAGTGGTGTGCGGCGGTCCGTCGATCCACGCGCCCACGCACGGCCGGCCTGACGAAATCGGCGACTCCGCTGCTGAATCGGCGAGGCATGTGGGGGCTGCGGATTCAGCAGCGGACTCGCCGATTTCGTGGCAGCGGGGAAGCGGGGAAGCGGGGGCGTCGGCGCCCCTAGACGAGATCAGGGCCCGAACCGTGAGGTCCGGGCCCTGATCTTCTCGGGGTGGCTGACGGGACTCGAACCCGCGACACCCAGGATCACAACCTGGTGCTCTACCAGCTGAACTACAGCCACCATCGCCGCTCTCGCGAACAGCGCTCACGATGCTACCCGGTGAGGGGCCGAGCGACGAAATCCCGGGCCTGCGGCCGGAGGGTCAGTCGATCGCCGGCAGCGCTTCCGCGGCGGCCTTGACCTCGTCGGAGGTCGGCCCGGGCTGCGGCACGAAGGCCGTCGCCCGGTAGTACTCGAGCTCGCGGATCGACTCCTTGATGTCGGCCAGCGCGCGGTGGCTCATGCCCTTCTCGGGCTGGCCGAAGTAGATGCGCGGGTACCAGCGGCGGCACAGTTCCTTGATCGAGCTCACGTCGATCATCCGGTAGTGCAGGTAGGCGTTGAGCTCGGGCATGTCGCGGGCGATGAAGCCCCGGTCGGTGCCGATCGAGTTGCCGGCCAGGGGAGCGGTCCGCGAGACGGGCACCCACCGCCGCACGTACTCGAGCACCTGCTTCTCGGCCTCGGCCACGGTCACCGTGGACTTGCGGATCTCCTCGGTGAGTCCGGACGAGCCGTGCATGTCGCGCACCACCGGCAGCATCGCGTCGAGTTGGGCGTCGGAGGCGTGGATGACGATGTCCACGCCCTCGCCGAGCACGTTGAGCTCGGAGTCGGTGACCAACGCCGCGATCTCCACCAGCGCGTCGGAGGAGGTGTCGAGGCCGGTCATCTCGCAGTCGATCCACACGATGCGGTCGTTCTTGGACTCCTGGTGCGGCGTCGGCGAGGACGCGGGAGCCGTTGAGGTCGGAGCGGGGGTCTGCTCTGGCATCATTCGACTATAAGCCGACGTGCCCGCCGTCCAGCCCCCAGGAGACCCCTCATGACCGAGCCGACCACGCCGCCCGCCGACAGTCCCGCTCGCCGGATCGCCGCCGGCTACGCGACGGAGGGCGGGGCTGTCACCCTCGGCTCGGTGGTGGTCGACGGCGAGGCGGATCCCACCGCGAAGGTCGCGCTGCCGCTGAGCATGGTCAACCGGCACGGCTTCATCGCCGGCGCCACCGGCACGGGCAAGACCAAGACGCTCCAGCTGTTCATCGAACAGCTCTCGGCGAACGGTGTCCCCGTCGTCGTCGCCGACATCAAGGGCGACCTCTCCGGCCTGGCCGCGCCCGGCGAGTCCAACGACGCGATCACCGACCGCGCCACGCGCACCGGCGTCGACTGGGCGCCCGAGGCCTACCCCGTGCAGTTTGTCTCCCTGGGCACGGAGGGCGTGGGCGTGCCGGTCCGCGCCACCATCACGAGTTTCGGGCCGATACTGCTGGCCAAGGTGCTGGGCCTCAACGCCACGCAGGAATCCACGCTCGGGCTGATCTTCCACTGGGCGGACCAGCAGGGCCTGGAGCTGTACGACCTCAAGGACCTGCGCGCGGTGATCCAGCACCTCACCTCCGACGAGGGCAAGGCGGACCTCAAGGGCATCGGCGGCGTCTCCACCGCCACGGCCGGGGTGATCCTGCGGGCGCTGGTCAACCTCGAGGCGGCCGGCGGCGACACGTTCTTCGGCGATCCCGAGCTCGACCCGGCCGACCTGATGCGCCGCGACGGCGAGCGCGGCGTCATCACGGCTGTAGAGCTGGGCGAACAGGCCGCACGGCCGGCGTTGTTCTCCACGTTCCTCATGTGGATCCTCGCCGAGTTGTTCCAGGAGCTGCCCGAGAAGGGGGACGTGGACGCCCCCGAGCTGGTGTTCATCTTCGACGAGGCCCACCTGCTGTTCGCCGACGCCTCCAAGGCGTTTCTCGAGCAGGTCGTGCAGACCGTCAAGCTCATCCGCTCCAAGGGGGTGGGCGTGTACTTCTGCTCGCAGCAGCCCACGGACATCCCCAAGGACGTGCTCTCGCAGCTCGGCGCCCGCATCCAGCACGCCCTGCGCGCGTTCACGCCCGAGGACCAGACGGCACTGAACAAGACCGTCAAGACGTACCCGAAGTCCGACGTCTACGACATCGAGTCCGCGCTCACCTCGCTGGGCACGGGCGAGGCGATCGTCACCGTTCTGAGCGAGCGCGGCGCCCCTACACCTGTCGCGTGGACGCTCATGACGCCGCCCCGTTCGCTCATGGACACGATCGGCGAGACCGCGATCTCGCAGCAGGCGCGCGCCTCCGAGCTCTACACCAAGTACGGCGCGACCGTGGACCCCGTGTCCGCGTTCGAGAAGCTGCAGGCCAAGGCCGCGCTCGCCGAGCAGACCAAACTCGACGCCGAGCTCGCCGCCCAGCAGGCCGCGCAGGCCCAGTCCGAGGCCCGGATGGACGCGCGGGTCGGCGGGGTCGGCGGGGGTCGGACGGGTGGCGGCTCCGGTCACGGCCCCGACGACGAGTCGTTCGTCTCCAAGGCCATGGCCAACCCGGCGGTGCGCTCGTTCCTGCGCTCGGCGGCGTCGGCCGCCGGACGCGAGATCAGCCGCAGCATCTTCGGCACCCGTTCCCGGCGGCGGCGCTAGTCGGCCGGTCAGGCTGCGGGGTGCCGGGCGAGAAACTCTTTGATCGCCGCCCTGATCACTGCGCTCATGGGTTGGCCTGTGTGCGCTGCGTAATCGGCCAGCTGTTTGCGGTCGGCGTCGGTGAGGCGGACCGCAAGTGGTCGGCTGTCGCCCTTGCCCTGGCCGCGAGGTGGCCGGCCGACCGCGTAGTCGGGGCGGATCTCCACGCCGTCGGGGATCGCGACGTAGTCACCCTCAATGATCGCGTCGGCCAGCTGGTCGTACCGGCTGGGTGTGCCCTCCTTGGAGTTCGTCACTGTTCACCTCCTCGTCGTTGACGGCGGGCTGCCGCTCCCGTCAGATCGATGATTCCTCCTGTGACGTCAAGAATCTCGTGCGCTACACCGGTGGTAAGCAACATTGCGTGAAAGACGTGAATGCCTGAGCCGACCACGTTCTCAGCGACGACCTCGATGATGCTCCCACTGTCCGGGTCCCCGATTGCTCGAAAGACATCGGCTCCTGGTGCCAGTCGCGGGGTGACCCGATATCGAACGATCGGATGGGCGAGCACTGCGCGGATCTCGTCATCGGTGATGCCGGGTCTTCTGGCCGAGCGGGTGATCACCACCTTCACACGGAAACCGTATCACGGTTTAGCGTCCCGGTTGTGTCTGTTCTTCGGCTCGCTCGGCGCTCGCGGCACGGCGGAGCCCGTACGCCGCATAGGCAGCTGCCACCGCGAAGATGACGCCGTACGCCATCCGTCCTGCCGGGGGCAGGAAGAACTGGGTAAGGAACAGGGCGGCGACGACGGCGAGGGGGAGCAGCGCCCCGCCGGAGGGCGGTCCGCCGCGAGCGCCGACGGGCGTCCTCGCATGGCCGCGCCGCCATCGCAGCGCCGCCCCGATCCCGGCCGCCGCGAGGGCGATGAGTCCGACGCCGAAGAGCGTCATGGCCACGGGATTGTCGCGCACGGCCGCCACCAGTTCGAGCGTGGCGGCGTCGCCGGACAGCGCCCGCGCGCCGATCTCGTGGAGCGCGAACGTCTCGGCGCCGTAGTAGGGCAGGGCCATCGCGACGCCGACCACGGCCGCCCAGCGCGGCCAGCCGGTCGAGACGAGCGCCCACGGCGCGGCCAGCGCGACGAGAGCGGCGGCGCCCGCGACGTGCGAGGCGATCCACAGCGGGGAGGCGAACGCCTCGGCGGCGGCGAGGGTGTCGCCGCCGTCCGCGTCGCCGTACGGGCGGAGCAGGAGGTAGGCGGCCATGAGCGCGCCGCTGACCAGGGCGGTGAGGGAGGAATGTGCGGACATCGGTTGCTCCGATCCGTAAGGGAGAGCGGTGCTCTCGTTTGCGTGGCGCCCTCACGGTAGCCGCGCTACGCCGCCAAATCAAGAGCGATGCTCTCGAAAATCTGCCACGATGGCGCCATGGGTAAACGCGACGAGGCCAGAGCCGAGAACACGCAGCGCATCCTCCGGGCGGCCCGCGGCGAGATTGCGCGCGTCGGCGGGGTCGGCCTGTCGATGCGAGCTGTCGCGCGCGCGGTCGGCATGGTCTCGTCCGCGGTCTACCGGTACTTCCCGACCCGCGAGGATCTGCTCACGGCGATGATCCTCGAGAGCTACGGCGCGCTCGCCACGGAACTGCAGCGCACCGCCGTCGGCGTCCGCGACCGCCCCGACCACGAGCGGTGGACCGCGCTCGCCGACGCCCTCCGTGACTGGGGGCTGGCCTCGCCGCACGAGTTCCAGCTCATCTACGGCACGCCGATCCCCGGCTACGTCGCCCCGCCCGAGACGGTCCGGGCCGCCGCCGCGGTGGCCGCGCCGTTCCTCGATTGCGTCGGCACACGGACGGTCGAGGGGTTCGAGCGCGCCGGCTCGGCGGAGGGGATGCGCGACCTCGCCGTCGAGGCCGGCACCCACCCCACCGGCGCGGCGGCCACGGTGGCGGCGCTGTCGGAACTCGTCGGCTTCGTGGGCCACGAGCTGTCCGGCCACTTCGCCGGCCTCGCCGAGCCGGGCACCGATCTTTACCGCGCGGTGGTCGGCCGGCAGGTGCGCGCCCTGCGGCTCGCCGGGGGTCAGGTGGAGGGCGACGACGACGAGGTGGTGCGCAGTTGACCCCGCTATCACAGGGTCAGATGCACACCGGCGCCGCTAGGCGCACGTGGCCAGTAGAATCGGCCCCACGGAACCCGGAAGGAGGGTGCCATGACCAGCGATTCCGACGGCTCCGCCGCCACCTGGCGTCCCTGCCTCTACGGGCAGCGGTGGCCGGAGTTGTTCGGGCAGCTCCCCGACGACCGCGCCCGCCACGTGGTGTCCCAGACGCTCGCAGACAGCCGCCTCGAGGGCAAGATCCACAACCGCGAGGACGTCGCGGACCTCATCGATTTCGTTCTCGGGCGCATCACTGCGGAAGACAGGATCGAACGCGGCATGCAGCGTTTCCGTGCCCGACGAGCCGCCTCCGCATGAGCGGTGCAGCGCCTGGTGACTGGTACGCGTACTTCTGGCCCGGGACCATCGTCCTCAGAAACAGGCTCGGAATATACGACCCGGATGAGCTCAGAAACCGCGAGGACCTCACTGTTGAAGTCCGGGCGTCTGAGATCCGCACCGGCGCCCATCCCATCGACCGCACCTTCGACGCCGCCCATCTCTCTCGCATCCATGCCCACCTGTTCGGTGACCTCTACGACTGGGCGGGCCATTTCCGGACGGTCAACATCAGCAAGGCCACGGACACCGGGGCCGTCCATCACTTCGGTGACCACAGCAGTATGGACATGTACCTGCGTCAGGCCCGCGCGCTCATCGCCCGCACTGCGTGGGCGGAGCTGGAGCACAGCGGTCTGGCAGAGCGACTCGCCGACGTGCACACCCGGCTGAACTTCGCGCACCCCTTCCGCGACGGCAACGGGCGCACGACCCGGATCTTCATGCAGCACCTCGCGCAGCGCGCGGGCCGGGACCTGGACTTCGGCCGGTTGGGCGCCGACGAGTGGATCGCCGCCAGCGCGGCGACGTTCCAACATCCGCTCGGCCTGCGTCTCGATCCCGGTCCGTTGATCGAGGTGTACCTTGACGTCCTCGGCCAGCCATAGCCGCAGGTGGGAGGTGGTGCGCAGTTGACCCTGCCATCACAGGGTCAAATGCACACCGGCGCCGCTAGGCGCCCGCCTGCCCCTCGCCGAGCTTGGCGTAGAACCTCCCGACGAGCGGCGCCATGAGCCCGCGCGGGGTGTAGTTGCCGGCCACGGACATCGCCTGGCTCAACGGCCCCGGCACCACACGCATCTTGTTCTTGGCCAGCGCGTCGAGCGAGACGCGCGCGGTGTATTCGGTGTCCACCCAGAGGCGGTCGGGGACGATCCGGTCGACGAACGTCTTGTCCTCCTCGGCGATCTCCTCGGTGCGCACCGGGCCGGGGGCCAGCAGCGTCACGTGCACGCCGGTCCCTTTGAGCTCGCCCCGCAGCGACTCGGAGAAGGTGTTGAGGAACGCCTTGGTGGCGGCGTAGGTGGCGTTGTTGGGGATGGGCATGTTGCCGGCGGCGGAGCCCACGTTGAGGATCGCGCCGGTGCCGCGGGAGACCATGCCGGGCAGGACGGTCAGGATGAGGTCGTGGCAGGCCACGGCGTTCACCTGGACCTGCGCCTTCTCGTAGTCGAAGTCCAGTGCGGCCAGCGGCCCGAAGGTGGCCACACCGGCGTTGTTGCACAGGATCGAGACGTCGCGACCGGCCAGTTCCTCGAGCAGCGGCGCGCGGCGCGCGGGGTCGGCCAGGTCCACGGCGCGGACCTCCACGGTCACCCGGTACTGCGCCTCGAGCCGGGCCTTGAGCTCGTCGAGCACCTCGCCGCGGCGCGCCACCACGATGAGCGAGTGCCCGCGCCGGGCCAGCTCGGTGGCCAGCGCCATGCCGATGCCGGAGGAGGCGCCGGTCACGACGGCGCGGTTCGACGCGGTGGGCAGGGGCAGCGACATGGGGCGTCCTCGGGGGCTCGTGGGTGGTCGGGGCCGACCGTGAGCGTACCGCCGGGGTGCGGGGGAGGGGTAAGGGTGACGACGACGAGGGCCGTGGAACAGGTCCTGCGCTGCAAGGACTGTGGCGAGACGCTCTCGGTGTTCGATATCGGGTGCCAGTACGGCGTCGCCGCCGTGGCCTCGTATGCGAGCCGTGAGGGCGGTTCCGTCGAGGCGCGAACCGACGACATATAGCGTGAGCGCTGTGAGCGCCCCCGATCCGACGCCTTCGTCCTCCGAGTCCGCGACCTCGTCGTCGTCACCCGACCCCGGCGCGGCCTCCCGCGCCCCCGCCACCCGCGGCCAGGTCACCGCCTGGGCCATGTGGGACTGGGGCTCGGCGGCGTTCAACGCGGTCATCGTGACGTTCGTCTTCTCCGTCTACCTCACCGACGCCGTCGGCGCCGACCTCGACGGGCCCCTGTCCGCCGCCACCTGGCTGTCCGTCGCGATCGCGGTGGCGGGCCTGGTCATCGCGCTCACCGCGCCCGTCATGGGCCAACGCGCCGACCGCGGGGGACGCCGCAAGCGGTCCCTCGCCGTGTGGACCTACCTCACCGTGGCGCTCACCGCCGCGATGTTCCTCGTCGACGCCGACTCGCCCTACCCGTGGTTCTTCGTGGGCCTGGGACTGCTCGCGATCGGCTCGATCACCTTCGAGTTCGCCGAGGTCTCCTACTTCGCCATGCTGCGGCAGGTCTCCACCCCGTCCACCGTCGGCCGCGTCTCCGGCTACGGCTGGGCCATGGGCTACTTCGGCGGGATCTTCCTGCTGCTCGGCGCGTTCGTCGGCTTCATCTCCGGCGACGGCGACACCCGCGGCCTGCTCGGCATCCCCACCGACGGCGGCCTCAACATCCGTCTGGTCTGCCTGCTCGCTGCCGTGTGGTTCGCTGTGTTCGCCCTGCCCGTGCTGCGGTCCGTGCCCGAGATCCACGCCGCGCGGGGCAAGGGCGCCGGGAGTGACGACGACGAGGTGGGCTTCCGCGAGTCGTACCGCATCCTCTTCCGCGACCTCAAGGACCTCTGGCGGCGTGATCCGCGGACGGTGAAGTTCCTCGTCGCCAGCGCGATCTTCCGGGACGGACTGGCGGGCGTGTTCACCTTCGGCGCCATCCTCGCCGTCGCCGTGTACGGGCTCGACGCGGGGGACGTGCTGATCTTCGGCGTGGCCGCCAACGTCGTCGCCGCGCTGGGGGCGCTGGCGGCCGGGTACGCCGACGACCACCTGGGTCCCAAGGTCGTCATCGTGTTCTCGCTCGTGGCCATGCTGGTCACCATGGGCGTGCTGCTGTTCGTGGACGGCACCGCGATGTTCTGGGTGTTCGGGCTCGCGCTGTGCCTGTTCGTGGGGCCGGCGCAGTCCGCGTCGCGGTCCTTCCTCGCGCGCCTGGCGCCCGCCGACCGCGACGGCCAGATGTTCGGCCTCTACGCCACCACCGGCCGCGCGGTCTCGTTCCTCGCGCCCGCGCTGTTCGGGCTGTTCGCCTGGGCGTTCGGCGCCGACCGCGCCGGCATCGTGGGCATCGGGCTCGTTCTGCTGGCCGGGCTGCTGCTCCTGGTGCCCGTGCGGACCCCCACCCGCGACGAGGCCACCGCGACCTGGCGGGAGGGCCGGGACACCGTCGCGGTGTGAGGGCCGTCCCGGGCAGCCGCTGCCCGCCGGGGTTGAGCATCATTCTGGGCGGGCCCGTACCGGGGTGTGCATCTTCTCGGTCGCACAACGGATGCACAACCGGCGGGCCCCGTGACCGGGAGGACGCCCAACCCGGGGGCGGTGAGCTCGAGAGCGCTGGGTCAGCCCCGGTCGAGGAGGGCGAGCACGCCGGCAGCGTCGTCGGCGATCTCGGCGTAGCCGGCGGCGCGCAGCTCGTCGTCGCCGATCCCGCCCGTGCGGACCGCGATCGAGCGGATCCCCAGTTTCCCGGCCGCGATCGCGTCCCACGTCGCGTCGCCCACCATGACCGCGTGCTCCGCGTCGACCCCCGCCCGCTCGAGCGCGATCGCCACCACCGTGGGGTCGGGCTTGGCGGTGTCCACGTCCTCGCCGGTGGTGACGGCGTCCACGTGGTCGTCGACGTCGAGGAGTTCGCGCGCGTGGCGGAACTCCGACGGCGGGGCCGACGTCGCGAGCACCGTGATCCAGCCGCGCTCCTTGGCGCCGCGCACGAGGTCGCGGGCCCCGGGCAGGAGCCGCAGGGAGTCGGCGGCATCGGCGTAGTACTCGTCGTGGAGATCCTTGGCGCGGCCCGCCACGCGATCGCGCACCTCGTCGTCGTCCTCCACCCCGCCTACCTCGAGCAGCTCGGCGACGAGGGTGGAGCCGTCCTTGCCGATCCGCCGGTGCACCTCCGCGTGCGGCACCGGGGCGCCCGCCTCGGCGAGGGCGCGGGCCCACGTCGAGACGTGCACGTAGGTGGAGTCGACGAGCGTGCCGTCCACGTCGAGGAGCAGGGCGCGGGGGGAGGCGGTGGGCAGATCGGCAGGGGTCATGTGCCCGACCGTCCCCGGCCCGCGCCGGTCTCGCAACCGTTTGCGGCGCTTGGTGATCGAGCGCACGCTGGGGCACATGACCCGATTCGGCTACACCCTCATGACCGAGCAGTCCGGCCCCAAGGAGCTCGTCCGGTACGCCGCCGCCGCTGAGCAGGCGGGGTTCGACTTCGAGGTGGCCTCCGACCACTACTTCCCGTGGCTCTCCTCGCAGGGCCACGCCCCGTACGTGTGGAGCGTCCTGGGCGCCGTGGCCCACGTGACCGAACGCGTGGACCTGTGCACCTACGTCACCTGCCCGATCCTGCGCTACCACCCGGCCGTCGTGGCGCAGAAGGCTGCGACCGTGCAGATCATGGCCGACGGTCGCTTCCTCCTGGGCATCGGCTCCGGCGAGAACCTCAACGAGCACGTGGTGGGGCAGGGCTGGCCCTCGCTCGACGAGCGGCACGAGATGACCGTCGAGGCGCTGGAGATCATCCGCGAGCTCTTCGACGGCGGGCTCGTCACCTACTCCGGCGAGCACTACCGCGTCGACTCCGCCCGGCTCTGGGACCTGCCGGAGACGCGCGTGCCGATCGGCGTGGCCGCCGGCGGGGAGAAGGCCGTCGAGCGGCTCGGCCCGCTTGGCGACCACCTCATCGCCACCGAACCGAACCCCGACCACATCGTCGGCTGGAACGCGCTGGACGGCAAGTCGCGGATCGGCGACGGCGCCCGGGCGATCGCCCAGATCCCGATCTCGTGGGACCCGGACTCCGAGAAGGCCGCGGTCGAGCGCGCGCACGACCAGTTCCGCTGGTTCGCCGGCGGCTGGGCCGTGAACGCCGACCTGCCCACCACCGCCGGATTCGCCGGGGCCACGCAGTTCGTGCGCCCCGAGGACGTGGCCGAGCAGCTGGCGTGCGGGCCGGACCTCGACGCGATCGTCGAGAAGGTGCGCCCCTACTGGGAGGCCGGCTACACCGACGTGGCGCTCATCCAGATCGGCGACTCCACGCTCGACCGGTTCCTCGCCGAGGCCGCCGAGCCGCTGCTCGCGCGGCTGCGGGAGGCGTCGGGG
>DUTZ01000444.1 GCA_012841845.1 Actinomycetales bacterium
CCGGGCGCTCGCCGCCGACGCGCGGTCCCGCGCGCCGGGCAGCCCGGGGATCGTCTCGGTGCTCGCGCGCGGCGGGGTCCCGGGTGAGGCGCTGGCGCGCCGGCTGTCCTGGGAGTTCGGTCTCGGTGAGGCCGCGGTGGAGACGGTGTTGGCGGGCCACCGTCCGGCCGAGCGGGACTGGCAGCCGGCCTCCGAGGCCGGCGGCGACGACCCGTACGTGTTCCTCGCCGGAGAGGCCGGGCTCGTCCGCGCCATGCGACGGCTCTGCGTGGACGCGGCGGCGATCCCGCGGGAGGCGGTGGCGTTCATGGGCTACTGGCGGCGGGGGAGCGCGGAGTCGTAGCAGCTGCCGGCCGCGCCGAGCGGGCGCGCCGTGGCAGAGGGGGCGTGACGCGCGTCACGTTCGGTGCTACAGTTCCACCACTGGACAAAACCAAGGGTGGTGTCAACCATGGCTTCCGGTGGAATCCGACAGGACGAGGGGCTCTTCGCCCCTGACTCCGTGGCCCGACGGGTGTGGGCGTACCCGACCTCCGCCCTCCTCGGCTTCATCCGCGCCGTCACCATCGAGCACCTCGACCCCGACCTCACCGCGGCGGTCGACCACAGCGGGCAGGTGATCCAGCGTCCGGCCCTGCGCTACGACCGCACCGTGCAGTACTTCGCCACCGTGCTCTTCGGCGACGCCGAGTCGGTAATGAGGTCCTCCGACATCCTCATGAAGGTCCACGCCCGGGCGCACGGCCCCAACCCGGTCACCGGCGGCGAGTTCGACTCCAACGATCCCGACTCCCAGCTGTGGATCCACATGACCGCGTGGCACTCGATCCTCTACGTCTACGAGCGGTACGGGCCCGGACGGCTCACCCGGGCGGACGAGAACGAGTACTGGCGCGAGTGCGCCGTCGCCGCCGAGTGTCAGCCGATCCGGGTCGCGGACGTCCCGCGGACCCGGGGCGAGGTCCAGAAGTACTTCGACGACTGGCGCGACCGGCTCGCGGCCTCCGAGGCCGCGGTGCACAACATCGACTTCATCCTCGACGGCATGCGCACCGTCTTCACCGCGCTGCCGGCACCGATGCGCGCGGTCCTCGGCCCGTTCGTCCGCGCCGGCGTGATCGCCACCTACCCGCGGTGGATGCGTCCGCTCATGGGGGTGCGGCAGTCGGTGCTCGTCGACGCAGGGGTGACCGCGCTCATCCGACCCGCGATGGCCGCCCTCGCCCGCAGCACCCCGGCGCAGCTGTGGTTCCTGCGACGCGTCGCCCCCCGCGGCGGGCCGGTGCTCGAGGGGCACCTGCGCGGGACCCCGGCGGCCACCTCCGCCGTCTATACGCCCGCCGAGGCGCGGAAGGCGTTCGGCGACCCGCGACCCCCGCTCGAGCAGTACGCCGACCTCCTCGATGCTCGGCAGGCCGGTCGCGCGCCGCGACCGTACGCGCACAACCATCACGACGCACCGCTGGAGTTCGCGGCGCCGTGATCAGGCCGGGGAGTGACGCTGCGCCTCGATCTGGTCGGGGAAGGTGGTGACGACGACCCGGCGCAGCACCGTGTACATGCCTTCGGAGCGAGGGCCGGGATGATGCGCGCGGCGGGCACGAGGATGGTCGGCCGGAACCCCTGCCGGGGGTGTGGCCGTGCCGGTCGAGGTACTCCCTCAGGACCGTCCCTCGGTTCTTCCCTCATATCCAGTACGACGCGCCAGCGGCCGATCCGGTTCCATCGAATCGGATAACAGGCTCAGAATCGGTCGAGCGGCGTGCCGTACAGGTGATCGAAAGGGAAGGTCCTGTCGATGAGCGAGGCAAGTCCATCGCGGTCCCCGAGCATCGACGTGCCCAGCCGTGTGGGCCGCAGCTCGCCCCTGTACTTTCGGGTCAGTCCCAGCAGTCGCGCCCACTCCCGCAGCTCGGTGATCGGATAGGTCCGGTCTTCGCGGTTGCACGCGCCTATCCAGAGCCGGTCCCACCCGGTCTGCGCCATGAGCTGCCGTACGGATCTGGGCGGGAGATACCCAGCTTGGGTCAGCGTCACCCCGTCTCCGAGGTGCCGGAGGAGGAGCAGGAGGTTGTCCGCCTCGGCCAGCCTGATCTCGCGTAGCGAAGCGGGGGCGTCGAGTGTCTCGGTCACCCTGGCGCGGGCCTCGTCCACGTCGAAGCCCTCGGGATCCATGTCCCCGTAAGCCGCCTTCTCCTCGGGCTCCCACGGCACTTCGCCACTGACCAGGTCGTTGTAGTGGTGGATGCCGCCGCAGTCTTCCGGCGGGCACGCCCGGCGGCCCGTCACCAGGTGTGCTGCCGGTGCGTCCCGCTCGCGCGGGAGTACCTGCTCCAGGGTGATCCGGTGCATCCAGTCGTCGCCGAAGTCGTACCAGTACAGGATCTTCTCGCCGGGGGCGTGGAGCAACTCGTCGACCCGCACGTCGGCCTCGTCGAGGGAGCCGTTCTCGCCCGCGTCAGGATGGTCGTAGGACTCGAATCGCTCGGCCTCGGGATCGCGGCGGCTGCCGGAGTGGATGAACTCGTGGAGGTGACAGTTCCACCACCCCATGGCCTCCTGGATGACCAGGTGCAGCCGGGGTAGCGGCATGTCGCTGGTGATGTCGAGTCGGCGCCAGATGGGCGGGGACGAGTCGAGCAGTTCCACCTTGATGCGGTAGGTGACGGGTTCGTCCCGACGGGCATGCCGACGGTTGACAGGCGCCGGTCGGGCGAACGCGTCGACGGGAGGGGCTGCCCGGAAGATCGCGGAGAGCAGTTCCGTCGGATCGCCGGGATAGTCGGCGACGTACTTCTGGACAGCGGTTCGGAGCTCTTCGGCGGAGAGCCCGGTGAGGTCGGGGAGCTCGGGGCCACCAGGGGTGTTCGGCATGGTGTCAGGGTAGGCCGATCGCAGTGCCGGTGGGGTATGGGACGACGACGAGGGGCCGCGTCGGTGGACCTCAGTCGTCCACCCCGCGCGCCGCCAGCGCGTCACCCAGCTGATCCGCGGTCTGCAGCGCCCCCAGCACCGTCGGCACGACCAGCGCCCGGATCGACATCCCCAACCCGCGGGCCTTCCGTGCCTCACCGACCTGCCGGAACCGGCGGGCGATGAGGGGGATCGCGCGCACTGTGAGGACCAGGACGAGGGCGACGCGGTCGGGGGAGACGCCGACGTGCCGCAGCGGACCGGCGGCGCGTGTGACCGCGTCGAGCATGTCCGAGATCCGGGTGGTGAGGGCGACGAGCCCGGCCACGGCGATCGCCGCGAGCAGGGCGCCGACCACGCGCACGGCCGTGTCGAGATCGGCCACGAGCCACTGCAGGAGCAGGATCGCCACCAGCATCGGCAACACCGGCCGGACCTGCTCCCACGCCGCGCGGGGCGGGATGCGCCCCACCGCGTACAGGGTGGCGGCCAGCGCGAGGGCGGGTGCCACGTGCCACGGCTGCCGGACGGTCACCGAGATCGCCAGCACGAGCACGCACACGAGCAGGATCTTCCAGCCCGCCGGCAGGCGGTGCAGCGGCGAGTGTCCCGGCAGGTAGGTGGCGAACACGCCTCAGCGCCCCGGGTCCGTGTCCAGGGCCAGCCGCCGGTAGGCGGCGAGGGCGGGGGCGGGGGCGTCGTCGGCCACCACGCGGCCGGAGTCGACGACGAGGACGCGGTCGAAGTCGGCCACCAGGTCCAGGTCGTGCGTCACCACGACGAGCTGCTGGGGCAGGCCGGCGAAGGTCTCGGCGACCAGCGCGCGGTTGCGCAGGTCGAGCAGGGTGGTGGGTTCGTCGGCCACGATCACCGACGGCTCGGTCACCAGCACCGCGGCCAGCGCCAGCAGCTGCTTCTGGCCGCCGGAGAGCAGGTGGCAGGGGTGGTCGGCGTGGTCGGCGAGGCCGTACCGGTCGAGGACCTGCTCGACTCGTCGTCGCCGCTCCTCCCGGCTCAACCCGGTGCGCCGCAGGGAGAAGTCCACGTCCTCGGCCACCGTCGGCATGACGATCTGGGTGTCGGGGTCGGTGAAGCAGAACCCGACGCTCTTGCGGATCGCCGCCCCCTTGCGGCGGGTGTCGAGGCCGTCGACCGTGACCGTGCCGGTCTCCGGGACGACGAGCCCGTTGATCATCCGGGCGAGCGTGGACTTGCCGCCACCGTTGACCCCGACGATCCCGACCCGGCGCTCGGTGAGTGTGAGGTCGATGTCCTCCAGTACCGTGCGGTCGCCGAAGGAGTGCCCGACGCCGGCGAAGCGGATCTCCGTCATGGCGGGGCCGTCACGCCCCGCGCCGCGTCGGGATCAGACCGGGGCGCGCCCTGTGGACCTGTGCGGCGACGAGGGCGGTGACGACGGCCTTGAGCAGGTCGCCGGGGAGGAACGCGGTGTTGGCGGCGACCGCCGCGCCCAGGGTGAGGTCGGTGCGCACGAGCATCCCGGCCACACCGCAGGCGTAGAGCACGGCGATGCCACCGAGGATGTTGACGACAAGGCCGGGCAGCACCCGGTAGCGCGGCATCATCCACGCGGTGAGCAGGCCGATCACGATGACCGCCGGGATCCAGCCCACGAGGAAGCCCGCCGTGGGGCCGGCCAGGGAGGTGAGCGTGGTGCGCCCGCCCGCGAGGACCGGCAGGGCCAGGCCGACGACCATCACCGTGACCACCGCCAGGGCACCCTTGCGCCACCCGAGCAGTGAGCCGGCGAGCATCACGCCGAGGGTCTGCAGCGTGATCGGCACGCCCGCAGAGCCGATGGTGAGCTGGCCCGGCAGCCCGAGCACCACGATGACGGCGGCGAACACCGCGATCTGCGCGAGCTCGCGGGTGGCGCCGCGGCCGGACTCCCGGGCGTCGGACCGGTCGATGGACGTGCTCACTGGACTCCTCGGGCTCGGGGACTCGGGGGCGGGCCGGTGCCCGCGATCTGCACATTGTCCCGCGTTCGCGCCGGTCCCGGAAATCCCTCCCTAACCTGGGAGGCATGCCCCGCGTCCTGCCCTCCGAGCCCTCCTACGGGCACCCCTCCGAGGAGAAGGTCGTCGACCTGCTCCGCGAGCAACTCGACGACGACGCCCTCGTCGTGGTGGGGCAGCGTGTCTCCACCGACGAGAAGGAGCACGAGGTCGACATCCTCGTGGCGATGCCCGGTGCGGGGATCGTGGCGATCGAGGTCAAGGCCGGCCAGATCGCCGTCGAGGACGGGCAGTGGTGGCAGGGATCCGGGTCCGCGCGCCGCAGGATCGATCCCGTGACGCAGGTCCGCGACGCGCTGTACGCCCTGCGCGGGTACGTGATGCAGGACCCGAGGTGGACCGTGCCGTACCAGCGCTGGACCCACATGCTCGTCTTTCCCCACACCGCGTTGGACGAGGACTTCGCGATGCCGGACATCCGGCGCAACCGGGTCGTGGGCCGGGACGAGCTGGACCGGATCGGCACCCTGGCGTTCCGGCTCGCTCGGGACTCCGGCCCCTCGGATCGGCCGCTGCTCGCGCGGTCCACCGTCGGCCTGCTTGCCGAGGTGCTGGGCGGGCGCGGCCTGCCGCAGCGCGACGTGGTGGCCCGCGCGGCGGAGAACGCCGACATCGCGGACGCACTGACCCGGGAACAGTCGGTGCTCCTGCGGGCCGTCGACGCGCTGCCCCGGGTCGAGATCCGCGGTGGCGCCGGCAGCGGCAAGACCTACCTCGCCCTCGAGCAGGCGCGCCGGCTCTCCCGCCAGGGGCTCCGGGTGGCGCTGATCTGCTACTCCCACGGGCTGGCCGGCTACCTCAGGAGGGTGACGAGCGGCTGGCGGCGACGTGAGCAGCCGGCCTACGTGGGCGAGTTCCACGCGCTCGGCGTGGAGTGGGGCGCGCCCGTCGGGCCGGACGAGCGGGAGCGGTCGGCCTCCGCCGCCCGGTACTGGGAGGAGGACCTGCCCCGGCTCATGGAGGAGTTGGCGGACGGGCTGCCCGACGGCAAGCGGTTCGACGCGGTCATCGTGGACGAGGCGCAGGACTTCGCCGACAGTTGGTGGCGCCCGGTCCTCGGCGCGTTGCGCGACCGCGAGGCCGGGCGGCTCATGATCGTGGGCGACGCCGGGCAGAGCGTGTTCCAGCGCGCGGGCCGCCCGCCGGTCGACCTGGTCCCGCTGGTCCTGGACCACAATCTGCGCAACACCCGCCAGATCGCGGGTGCCTTCCTGCCGCTGGTCGGCCAGCGCATGGAACTGCGCGGCGGTATCGGACCGGAGGTGCGTTTCGTCGAGGTGGGTGTGGGAGAGGATCCCATCGGGATCGGCGACGACGAGGCGATGCGACTACTCGACCAGGGCTGGGAGCCCCGGGACGTCGCCCTGCTCACCACCGGCTCCCGCCACCCGATGCAGGTCGAACTCCAGCAGGACGGCAATGACGCCTACTGGGAGACCTTCTGGAGCGGTGAGGACATCTTCTACGGTCACGTCCTGGGCTTCAAGGGGCTCGAACGCCGGGCCGTGGTCCTGGTCTGCAACCATCACGAGGGGATGGACCGGGTGCGCGAGCGGATCTACGTGGGGCTGTCCCGGGCCACCGACGTGCTCGTGGTGGTGGGGGACGAGCAGACGGTCTCGGCTATCGACGAGGGGCGGCCATGATCTTCGACGTGTTCCGGCAGGTCTCCGGGGTGCTCATCACCGTGTTCGTGGTGAGCAGCCTGCTCAACGTGGGCCTCACCCAGAAGCCGACCAACTTCCGCAGGCACCTGCGCAAGACCCACTTCCTGTCCCGGATGCTCCTGGCGAACCTCGTGCTGGTGCCCGCGGTGATGGTGATGGCGGTCCAGGTGGTCGACCTCGAGCCGATCTATGCCGCCGGCCTCGTCGTCTTCGGCCTCTCCGCCGGCGCGCCGTTCCTCATCGCGCTGACCCGGGAGTCGAAGAACGACGTCGCGCTGGCGGCCACGGTGATGACGGTGCTCATCGTGGGAACGGTGCTGCTCATGCCCGTCCTGCTCCCGCGCCTGATCGAGGGCGTGACCGTGGACGTGTGGGCGATCGTCTGGGCGATGGTCAGCCAGATGATCCTGCCGATGGTGCTCGGCATGGCCGTGCGCCAGCACTTCGTGCCCGTCGCCGCCGCCGTCCAACCGTGGGTGGCCCGGATCAGCTCGGTGGCCCTCTACGGGCTGCTCGGCACGATGATCGTCGGCTACCTGCCGGAGATGGCCGACCCGGAGTTGTGGAAGGCGATCGTCACCGGACTCGTGGTGATCCTCATCGCCCTGTTCATCGGCTTCATGATGGGCGACGGCCACAACAAGCTCAAGAAGGTCGGGGCCCTGGCGACGGCGCAGCGCAACACGGCCGCCGCGATGATCGTCGCGGGCACCAACTTCGACGACCCCCGGGTCGTCGTGGTGGTCACCCTCGTCAACACCTTCGGGCTCATCCTGCTCATGGCCGCGGCCAAGGCCATGAGCCGCGACGCGGAGCTGCTGCTCACCCCGATCGGCGCGGACGTTCCCGAGCGGCGCCGCCGGTGAATCGGGAGGATGGGGGCATGGCCCACACCTCTCAGCCCCGGCCCAACTTCCTCGTCGTGGTGGTCGACGACATGGGGTACTCCGACTGTCAGCCCTTCGGCGGCGAGATCGCCACCCCGCGCCTGCAGGAGCTCGCCGAGTCCGGTGCCCGGTTCCGCGGGTTCCACACCAGCTCGCTGTGCGCCCCGACCCGCTCGATGCTGCTGTCCGGGTGCGACAACCACCAGGCCGGCATGGGCGTCATGCAGCCGATGCACGCCATGAACCAGTACATGCAGCCGGGCTACGAGGGCTACCTCAACCACTCGGTGCCCACGATGGCCGAGCTGCTCCGCGACGCCGGATACCACACGTTCATGGCGGGCAAGTGGCACGTCGGGATCACCGACGACACCCGCCCGGCGGCGCGCGGCTTCGAGCGGAGCTTCTCCTTTCTCGGCGGCGGGGCCAGCCATTTCTCCGACGCCCGGCCGCTGAGCGCGTCCGAGGCCAAGCAGACGCTGTACGCCGAGGACGACCGCTTCTGCACCCACGAGCTGCCGGACGACTTCTACACCTCGACCGCCTTCGTCGACCGGATGATCGGCTACCTGCGGGAGCAGGACGACGACCGCCCGTTCTTCGGCTACCTCGCCTTCACAGCCCCGCACGACCCGCTCCAGGTGCCGGACGAGGACCTGGACCGCTGCCGCGGCCGGTACGACGACGGCTACGACGCGATCAAGACGGCGCGGATGCGGCGGATGACGGAGATCGGGCTCATCGATTCCGACCTCGAGGTCAACCCCGGCAGCGGGCTCTTCCCCACGTGGGACGAGCTGTCGGAGGACGAGCGCCGCCGCGAGTCCCGGAAGATGGAGATCTACGCGGCGATGATCGAGCGGATGGACCACGAGCTCGGCCGGGTCCTCGACGAGTTGGACGCGCTGGGCAAGCGCGAGGACACCGTCGTGTTCTTCCTCTCCGACAACGGAGCCAACCCCAAGCAGCCGGAGTTCTACCAGACCAACACGGTCGAGTACATCGAGAAGGAGTTCGACAACTCCCTGGAACACATGGGCCGCGAGGGCTCCTTCGTCTCCATCGGCGGCGCGTGGGCGGAGGTCGCCGACACCCCGCTGTCCTACTTCAAGACCACCACCTACGAGGGCGGCACCCAGACCCCGCTCATCGTCGCGGGCGGGCCGGTGACCCGGAGCGGGGTCGTCACCGACGAGCTCCTCCACGTCGCGGACATCCTGCCGACGATGCTCGACCTGGCGGGGGTGCGGCGCCCCGACGAGCGCGACGGCGAGCCGATCCCGCCGCTGTACGGGCGGTCGCTGGCGCCGATGCTCACCGGGGCCACCGTGCAGCCCGTGCGCTCGGGGATGGACGCGCTGTGCTTCGAGATGCTGGAATGCCGGTCGGTGCTCTGCGGCGATTGGAAGCTGCTCTGGATGGCGCCGCCCTACGGGACCGGCGACCGGTGGCGGCTGTACAACCTCGCCGAGGATCCGCGGGAACTCGACGACCTCTCCGAGCAGTACCCCGGCAAGGTCGCCGAGCTGGAGGCGCACTGGCAGGCCTATGCGGAGTACGTGGGCTACATCGCCTCCGACGGCACGTCGGCCGCCGAGCAACTCGGCATCGACCGCTTCTTCGAGTTCCGGCTGGCCGAGGACTGACACGCCGCCGCCCCGGCCTCACCTGAGGCCGGGGCGGCGGCGTGTCAGTCCTCCCCCAGCCGGAACTCGAAGAACCGGTCGATGCCCAGCTGTTCGGCCGCCGACGTGCCGTCGGACTCGA
>DUTZ01000445.1 GCA_012841845.1 Actinomycetales bacterium
CGGGTGACGACGACGAGGCCCGCGGCCGGAAGAGGTTGGACGTCTTCTTGGCCAGCCGGACGGGCTCGCCCGCGGGGACGGCGTGGAAGCTCTCGACGAGGCGCCGGACGCCCTCCTCGTGGCGCGCGCGGCCCACCTCCAGAACCCCGGCGAATCGCGACTCACTGCCCATGCGCCCCATCCTAGGTCGGCGCGCGACACGGCACGGGGAACATCAGATGCCGCCCAGGTGACGGCCCCGCTCCACGGCCCCGACCGGATCGGTGTGCCCGCGGCCGGGCGCCTCGTACTCTGCGGGAAACCCGCCTACCGCCGCAGGAGGATCCGCCATGTCCGCTCGACACACCGCCCGCCCCCGCACGACGGTCGCGGCCGCCGGCCTCGCCGCGCTCGCGCTCGCCCTGGGGGCGTGCGGCGAGGAGGGCACCGCCGAGAACGCGGTCGGGGAGGCCACCAGCGCAGTGGGCTCGGTTGCGGCCGAGGCCACCTCGGCTGTCGGCGACGCCACCGACGGCGGCGCCGAGGACCCCGACCAGGAGTTCCTCGGCGACATCCGGGCCGTGGGCGTGGACCCCGAGGACGAGCAGGACTACCTCACCCGCGGCCGCGACGCCTGCGCCTCGCTCGACGACGGCAAGGGCTACATGGACGTGCTCGGCGAGTACAACGACGCCCACCCGGACGCGCCGGTGACCGAGGCCCCGATCGTCGTGGCCGCGGCGGTCAAGGCCTTCTGCTCGCAGCACCTGCCGCAGCTCGGCCAGGACGGCGAGGACACCCACGACGGCGGGGCCGACGGGAACTGACCCCTCAGACCCCCACGCGGTCCAGGGCCTCGGCGGTGAGCCGGCGGCCCAGCGCGATGATCTCGTCGGCGCGGTGGAAGTCGAACGCCGAGCAGGAGTCCGACGGCACCTCGACGAGCACGTCGGGCCGGTTGCCGGCCATCCGGTAGCCGGTCACGAGGCTCTCCATGGCTTCGATGGTCTGCGTGACCACGTCGAACACGCGCAGCGTCCCCGGGAGCGTGCCGAGCCCCTTGTCGTCGGCCTGCTCCTCGGCCTCCTCCACGGCCTCCTCGACCTCCTCGGAGGCCTCCTCGGTCTGGGCGGTGCCCACGGCGTCGACGTCGGCGGGGTCCTGCCCGAAGCGGGCGGCGATGAGCCGCACGAGGTCGGCGTCGCGCACGTCGGCGGCGGCGGTGCGGATGCGCCCGCCGAGCTTGGCCGCCGCGCCCGGGGAGCCGGAGCCGGAGGACCGCTTGGCGATCCTCGGCTCGGCCTCGGGCGAGGGCTCGTCGGGGTCGGAGCTCTCGTGGAACGTCGAGCCGCGGATGCCGGCGCGGCGGCCGGTGAGCGAGACGGCCAGCACGAGGTCGCTGTCCACGGAGGCGAGCGGCTCGAGCGGGACGGGGTTGGTCACGCCGCCGTCGACCATGATCCGCCCGCCCACGAGCGCGGGCGTCACGACGCTGGGGATGGCGAACGACGCGCGCACGGCCACGTCGACGGGGCCGCGCGTGAACCACACCTCGCGGCGGGCGCGCAGGTCGGTGGCCACGGCGGTGTACGGGATCTCGAGGTCCTCGATCCGCATGTCCTCGACCATCCCGCCGATGACGCCCATGATCTTGTTGGCCCGGATGGCGCCGCCGCCGGCGAACGACACGTCGAGCAGCCGCAGCACGTCGCGCTGGGTGAGGCCGCGGACCCACTCCTCGAAGTCGTCGAGCCTCCCGGCGGCGAGCAGCGCGCCCACCACGGCGCCCATCGACGCCCCGGCGACGCCCACCACCTCGTGGCCCCGCGCCTGGAGCTCGCGGATCACCCCGATGTGCGCGTATCCGCGCGCCCCGCCCGATCCGAGCGCCAACGCGACCCTCATCCGATGCACCTCCTCGCGACCGCGACTCCCAGTGTGCCCGCACCGCGGCGGTGATCTGCGCCATATACTCCCGCCAGAGCCCGCCGGCCCCGGTGGTCGGCGGTGGACGCCGAGCAGGACCGGGGGACGGACATGGTGACGACGACGAGGCCCGCATCGCGACGACGGGGCCGCGGGCGGGTGGTCCCGCTCCTCGCGTCCGTGGCGACGGCGGTCGCGCTGGCGGTGGGCGCCGCGGCGCCCACCGC
>DUTZ01000446.1 GCA_012841845.1 Actinomycetales bacterium
CTGCGCGACCAGGCGTACGACACGGAGAAGTTCGACGACCCGCTGTACGTGCTGACCTCCGACAAGGGCTACGTCGAGTACTACGAAGGTGCGGAGAACGACGTCGTCTCCGGCTCGGCCTGAGCCCACCCGGGCAGGCCGCCCCCTCATCGCACGACCCTCCCCGAAAGGTCCGGCTGCCGCATGCCCCGCCGCTCGTCCGCGGACATCACGCGCCGTGCGCTGCTCATCGGCCTCTCCACCGGTGGCGGCGCCGCCGCGGGCTGGGTGTTGACAGAACGGCTGGGATCGGGCCCCGAGCGCCCACGGCGCGGCCAGTCTGCGGAGTCGATCGCCGAGCGCCCGTACACGCCCCCCGAAGGCACGGTCCGAGTTCTCGAGCCCCGCCGCCACTTCTACGACGAGCCCGGTGACACCGACGGACAGACGTTCGGCGACTTGTACCTGCCGGACTCTGCGAACCCGGCCCTGCCGGTGGTGGTGTTGATCCACGGTGGCGGATGGAAGGACGCGCTGGGGCTCACCTACCTCGAGAACCACGCCCGCGACCTGGCATCCTTCGACGTGGCCGTGTGGAACATCGAGTACCGGCGGGTCGACTCGGGCGGCGGCTGGCCCACCACCGTCGCCGACGCGTGCCGGGCGGTGGACCACCTCGCGGAGGTCTCCCGGCAGGTCGGGGACCGGCTCGACCTCACCCGCGTCGTCGTCACCGGGCACTCCGCCGGCGGGCACCTCGCCCTGTGGATCGCCGGGCGGGCCCGGTTGTCGTCGTCGCTGCCCGGGTCCCGGCCCGTGGTGCCCGTCTCGGGCTGCGTGTCCCTGGCCGGCGTCGCCGATCTACTCCTGGCGGAGAAGGCGGGCGACCACTACGTGGCGGACCTGCTCGGCGGTCGGCCCGACGCGCGGCACCAGCGCTACGTGGACGCCTCCCCCGTCACCCACCTGCCCACCGGGATCCCGGTGTTGTGCGCCCACGGTCGCGACGACACGGTGGTGCTCCCCGATCAGTCCGAGCACTACGTCCGTCTGGCCCGACAGGCGGGCGACCCGGCCCGGCTGCTGCACGTGGCCGGCGGCCACGACCCGTGGGGCGACATCTCCGGCGAGGCGTGGCACCAGACGCGGGAGCCGCTGTTGGCGATGCTGCGGCCGCGCAACCCCGCGCCCGTCGGCGTGTCGACCCCGCTCAGCCCCGCTCGACCCTGATCCGTTCGAGCCGCCGGCAGGAGATGAGCCATTCGCCGTCGGCTCGCCGGTCTCCGGATCCGGGCCCGGTCACGTCGTGTAGTCGGCGTTGATCGCGACGTACTCCCGCGACAGGTCGCAGCCGTAGACGGTGCATTCGCCGTCGTCATCGCCCCCGGCCACCCCGAGGTCCACGGCGATCGTCACCTCGTCGGCCCGCATGATCTCGGTGAGCCGGGCGAGCTCGGCCTCCCCGGGGAAGGCCGGGTAGGTCTCGAGGTCACCAAAGACGATGCGGACGCGCTCCGGGTCGATATCCGTGTCCTCGTGGCACTTGCCGATCGCCATGGCCACCCGGCCCCAGTTGGGGTCCGCGCCGTGCACCGCGGTCTTGACCAGCGGCGAGTTGAGGATCGCCTTGGCCACCCGCTTGGCCTGGCCGCGGTCCCGGCCGCCGGTGACCTCCACGGTGAGCAGCTTGGTGGCGCCCTCGCCGTCGCGGGCGAGCTGCCGGGTGAGGTCCAGGCAGACCGACTCGAGCGCCTCCCGCAGCACGGCTTGCTCCAC
>DUTZ01000447.1 GCA_012841845.1 Actinomycetales bacterium
GAGCCCGTGGCCCACCACGATGACGTCGGGCGTGAAGCCGGGCTCGGGCGGGGGCAGCGGGCCGGCGTTCGCCGCGGTCGAGGCGGAGGGCGGGGCGTACGGCGGGTACGCGGGGTGGACGGGCCGGGCCTCGCCGGCGGTGCGCACGGAGTCGGTCATGGGTCCAGTGTGCCGTGGTCCCCTCCGGTGCGGGGCCGACCGGGGTCAGTCGAGCAGTTGGTCGAGATACCGCTCGGGGGCCGCGAGGAACCGGCGGTGGTGGTCGACCATCGCCAGCTCGTCCCAGCGGGCCCGACGGAGCCCGGCGTCGGACAGTTCGTGGATCGTCGCGCCGGGCAGCGCGGCCAGGACCGGCGAGTGGGTCGCGAGGAGCACCTGGGCGCCCCGCCGGCCGGCCACCTCGTGGAGCATCGCCAGCAGCCTGAGCTGTGCGTCGAAGGACAGGCCGGCCTCCGGCTCGTCGAACACGAAGAACCCCCTGCCGTCGAACCGGGAGGTCGTGACCATCTCCCAGAACGCCTCGCCGTGGCTGCGGGAGTGGAAGTCACGCTCCGGCCCGCTCGCCTGGAGGTAGCTGAACAGCCCGTGCATCGTCTCGGCCCGCAGGAAGTACCCCCACTTCGAGGCCCCGCCTCCGCGCACCAGGCGGAGCGACCGGTGCAACGGCGACTCCGACGCCCAGGTCGAGTTGCGCGCGCCCGTGGAGCCGCCCTCCGCGTTCAGCCCGTACGCCATGGCCACGGCCTCGACGATCGTCGACTTCCCGGAACCGTTCTCCCCCACCAGGATCGTCACGTCGTCCAGGTCGAGCCCGTCGCGCATCAGGTCCGCCACCGCGGGGATCGAATACGGCCAGCCGCCGGGATCGCCCTCCTCGCCGTCGACCTCGGCGGCCCGCAGCCCCGGCAGCGCGTCCACGCGGACGACGGGCCGGGGGTCCACCACGTCACCCGTCCTCACCCGGCCACCCCTCATGCCGTCACGGTACCGTCGCCTGCATGCGGATCCACCAGCTCAACTGCGGGACCCTCCGGGCACCCGGCGGGCCGATCCCCTGCCGTGTCCTCCTGGTCGAGGCGCCCGGCGGGCTGGTCCTGGTGGACACCGGGCTCGGGCTGCACGACGTGGCCGACCCCGCCGGCCGCCTCGGCCCGCTCCGGCACCTCATCCGGCCCGCGCTGGACCCCGCCGAGACCGCCGTCCGGCGGATCGAGGCGCTGGGTCTGGACCCGGCGGACGTCCGCCACGTGGTGCTCACGCACCTGGACGCGGACCACGTCGGCGGGCTCGCGGACGTGCCGCTGGCGACGGTCCACGCCGCCGCGACGGCGCTGACGTGGGCGATCCGCACCCCGCGCTGGCTGGAGCGGCGCCGCTACCGGCGGGCCCAGTGGGCGCACGGACCGCGGTTCACCGACCACGAGTTCGGGGCCGAACGCTGGGAGGGCTTCCGGGTGGTGCCGCTGGACCAGGTGGCGCCGGGGATGATGCTCGTCGAGCTCCCGGGCCACACGCGCGGGCACGCCGGGGTCCTGGTCCCCGGCGGCGACGACGGGCCCGACGTGCTCCACGCCGGGGACGCCTTCTACCACCGCGGGCAGCTCGACCCGGCCGTCGCCGTCCCCGCGCAGATCCCGGTCCAGGAGCGGCTCTTCGCGCTCGAGCCGTCGGCGGTGGCGCTCACGCACGCGCGGCTGTCGGCGCTCGCCGCGC
>DUTZ01000448.1 GCA_012841845.1 Actinomycetales bacterium
CCGGTGGGCCACGATCTCGTACGGCGAGGGCTCCTCGTCGGTCTGCAGGCCGCCGAAGCGCAGGACCTCGACGGCGTTGACGACGTACGAGGTCGCGGCCTTGAGTGCGGCGGCGAGGACGTCCGGGCTGAGAGGCATGGTGCCTCAGAGACTATCCAGCACCCCCGCGCCGGAACGGCGTAACCGGCGGACGCTCCCGGGCCCCGCCTCGTCGCCCGGCCCGCCCGGGGAGGGGCTGCACCCTCCACCGGGTGCCGCGGCCCCGGGCCGGCGGCTACCCGTAGCGCCTGATCAGTCCGGCAAGGCGGATGTGCATCTGAAAACTCGCGTTCATCCGACGGTGCGCGTGGTAGTTGAGCACCACGTGGGTCCGCTGGGCGGGGTAGTAGAACATGTGGCTCGCCGTGTAGCCGAGACCCCCCGCCGGGTGCGGATGGCCGCGGAGAAGCGGGAAGAACTCGCCGAAACGCAGGGTGGCCATGCCGGAGCCGTAGTGGATCCCCCGCCGGAACCGGTTCCGGGGTGCGCCGAGGTAGGAGAGCCGGGCGGAATCGCACAGCCGGCCTTCGTGGAGTGCCTCCTGGAAGCGGATCAGATCGTGTGCCGTCGATGCCCAGCCGAGGCCGTTCGACCCGGTGAGGTTGCCGGCGAAGTCCCGGTGCAGTGGGGTTCGGGGGTCGGAGAGCCAGAACGGGTCCAGTCGCCGGCTGGGTCGATCGACCTCTGACGCGTCGGCACCGACCCATGCGGCGGTGTCGGCCATGCCGGCGGGTTCGAGGATTCGGGTACGCAGCCGCGACACGAAGTCGGTGCCGCTCGACTCCTCGATGATCCGGATCAACAGGAAGTAGCCGGTGTCCGAGTAGAGGAATCTCTCGCCCGGCCGGGCGGACGGTGGCAGGTGTCCCGCCTGCTCCAGGAGTTCGTCGAGCGTCCAGGTGTGGCGCGGTCGGGCGGAGAGGTTCGCGATCGAGCAGGTGGTGTCGTGGCCGCGGGGCGGGAGCATGACGTCGGGTAGTCCGGAGGTGTGGGACAACAGGTGGTCGATCGTCACGTGGCGTGCGTTGACGACCCCGGCTGCTGCAGGCAGCGACCTGATGTCCCGCGCGGGCAACAGCGCCCCGAGGGGTGACTCCGGGGTCACGCGGCCGGAGTCCATGAGCTGCGCGACGAGGGTCGCGATGAAGACCTTGTCGACGCTGGCGGTGAAGAAGTAGCGGTCGGGATCTCCCGAGGTCAACTCGATCCGCGGTCCGAGGACTCGTGCGATGGGACGGACCGGGAAAGTGCGGCTGGTCGTGCGCTCGATCACCGACGCGGCTCTGCGGACGGCCTCATCGACGGACATGGCGCGCCCCGCAGCCGGAGACATATCTCATAGACATATCCAGAAGATACATCCGTCGGCGACTAGCCTCAAGGGATGCCCCACGTGATCCTCGGCCTCCTGATGCTGTGGCCGCAGAGCCTGTACGAACTGACGAAGAACTTCGAGTCCGGAATCTCGCTCTTCTACAGTTCGAGCACGGGGAGCATCAAGCGGGCACTCGACCGACTGCTCTCCGCCGGTCACATCCGCGTCGCGAGCACGGGGGGTCGTCGCGGCAAGAAGACCTACGAGATCACGGACTCCGGGCGGGACGAGTTCCGGCGCTGGATGCACGAGGAGCTGATCGGCGCCGACTTCGAGACCGCGGCCCTGTCGCGTTCCTTTTTCCTCGGCCTCCTGCCGGCGGCGGAGAGGCCGGAGGTCGCGGCGCGGATCGAACGCCGTATCGCTACGGAACAGGCGCGGCTGGAGGCGATCCGGGAGCGGGTCGCCACCGACGGCGTCCCCGAGGAGTGGAGGGACGTCGCGCGGTACCAGCTGGCCACTCTCGAATACGGCCTCGCCTCGTGCCGGACCGCGCGTGACTGGGCGCGGACGCATCTGGTGTGACCGGCACGAACGCGGCCGGTCGGGTCGGCCCTGCTCGGAGGTTCGATCCCGAGGAGGTCGCCGGCCGCGCTCACCCCACCCGGACGGACAGGATCGCCTGCGGGCCGCCGGGCCCTCCGTGGAACACGCCCCGGTTGACCGACACGTACGCGGTGGTCGTGCCGTCGGGGCTGCCGTAGGTGACCCCGCGGGTCTGCTGCTCGCCCTCGGCGCGGAGCTTCTCCCACCCCGGCCCGAGGCGCTCGGTGTGGTCGAGCGCGTACCGCACGGCCTCCGGCACGGCGAGGCAGTCCATCCCCTGCCGGTCGCCCACGCCCCACGCCCGGATGAACGCGTCGGCATAGGCCTCGGGCTCTACAGGTGGAGTGGGACAGCCGTCGGGAACGTCCGACGGTGCCGGCAGCACACCGCCGGTGGTGTTCGGCGGCGGCGCGCCGGGTGGGAGCGCGTCGGCGGGCCCGGTGGGGGCGTCGGTGGTGACGACCGCGGTGCTCGTCGTCGTCACCACCCCCGGCTCCCCACCGGGAGCGGCGGCGACCGGTGACGACGACGAGGCCGTCCCCTCCTCCCCCGCCGGCGACCCGCACGCCGCC
>DUTZ01000449.1 GCA_012841845.1 Actinomycetales bacterium
CCCCTGACCCGGTGCCCCTGCCGCGGGGGGCACCAGCCGCTGGGCACCGTCCGCGGGCTACGCGGTGTCGTACCCCCCGAATAATGTTCTCCTCATCAACGTACGAGGACCAGGAGGACCCGAGATGAGCAGCGCCGTCGTCGACCACGCCCCCGCGGACCGGTCGCTTCGCCAGCGCCCCGCGCTGAGCCCCCGCGAGGTCGAGGTCCTGCGCACGTGGTTGCTCGCCGACACCAAGGAGGAGGCGGCCCGCTCGCTCTACCTGGCGCCGACCACCGTCACCACCTACATCACCCGCGTCCGGTCCAAGTACCTCGCGGCGGGCCGGCCGGCCCGGAGCAAGTCCAGGCTGCTCGCGCACGCCCTCCGGGACGGGTGGATCCGGCTCGAGGACTTCGCCTAGCCCCCGGCCGGCCCCGTCCCCCGTCAGCGGCGGCCGCCGCCCAGGAGTCCGCCGAGGACCTCGGTGAGGATCGACCCCGCGCCGCCGGGGCCACCCGCGCCACCGAGGACCTGCCCGAGCAGGTCTCCGAGCCGGCCACCGGGGGCCTGGGCCTGCTGCGCGCCACCCGCGTCGGGCCGGCCGGCGCCTCCGAGGTAGCGGTTGGCGACGTACGACATGACGATCGGCGCGAGGATCGGGATGAGCTTGCGCACGAGGTCCTGACCGGCACCCGTCTGCGACCCGAGCCGCTGGACCACCCGGTCCTGCTCGGCACCGAAGATGTGCGAGGCGATCGCGGCCCCGTCGGTCGTGTCCACCCGGGCCACGTCCACGCCGCCATCCAGGATGTCGTCGCGGTGCGAGGAGAGCGCACGGCCCAGGGACTCCTCCCCGGCGGGGTCCTGTGCGTTGGCCCGCATCCCGCCGAGCAGCGCCGGCAGCACCGACTGCGCCGCCGACCGCACCTCCTCGGGGCGTGCGCCGACGCGGGCGGCGAGCTGGTCCAGGTCGAGGGAGCCGAGGATGTCGTCGTACGCGGACACGGCGTGGCCTTTCGTCGGGCCGACCGCACCGCGCGGCCGGAACAGGCCAGACGCTACCGGCCGGCGGACCCCTCGACGTCGTCCTTGAGGTTCTTGAGCAGCGAGTGCTGGATCCGCTTGAGCCCGGCGGGCGCGAAGAGGCGCTCGAAGAAGCCGCCCACGCCCCCGGCACCCTTCCACGAGGTCGTCATCTCGACGAGCGAGCCCGCGGTGGCCTCGCGGACCGTGTACACCGTCGCCATCGACGAGTTGGCGTCCTTCTCCACAAGCGACCAGTGGCCGGGGGCGTCCTCCACCGTCACCTCCGCCTGCACGTCGCGGCTCCGCTTGGACGTGGCCCGGAGGTTCCACGCCGCCACGGTGCCGTGTCCCTGCCCGCCCTCGAGCAGCCGGTAGGCCGTGTACTCCTCGGGCTGGATCCGGGGTCGGACCTGCGCGTAGTCGGCGATCGCCGCGGTGACGGCGGCGACGGGCGCCTCGATGACGATGGTGGTGTTGGCGGTGACCCTGCCCATGACGGTGCGTCCTCCCGGGTGATGCGGCCTCTCAGACGACCTCCATCCTGCCCGAGGCCCCGGCGCGGCGTGCGCGCCACCTCGCCCCGACCTTGCGGGCCTCCTCGAGCCACAGGATCGACGAGCCCACGGCGAAGGCCAGGAACCACTCGTCGGCCCGCAGGTTGGTGGTGTCGAACACCCCCTGGAGGAACGGCACCTCGATCACCGCGACCAGCAGCAGCGGCACCGCGGCGGTCGCCACCCAGATGGGCGCGTTGTGCGCCATGTCCCGGGAGAAGACCGAGCCGTCGGTCGAGCGGACGTTCATGAGGTTGAACACCTGGTAGAAGACGAACGTCGCGTACGCCAGCGTGGAGGCGAACCCGACCTCGCCGGCCCGCGCGGGGAACATCTGCTCCGCGAACGCCAGGACGAGCAGGGTGCCGGTCGCCATGACCACGCCAAGCCAGAGGATGCGGACCAGGCGCACCGGGGTGAGGATCTGCTCGCTGGCCGGCCGCGGCCGCCGGTGCATCGCGTCCTTCTCCACCGGCTCCACGCCCAGCGCCATGGCGGGCGGGCCGTCCATGACGATGTTGACCAGCAACACCTGTAGGGCCGTGAACGGCACGGCGGCCAGGCCGAGCAGGCCGCTGGCGAGAAAGACGATGACGAACGCCCACGCCGTGGTGAGCTGGAACTTCACGAACTTGATGATGTTGTCGTAGATCCCCCGCCCCTGCCGCACGGCCGAGACGATCGTCGCGAAGTTGTCGTCGGTGAGCACCATGTTCGCGGCGCCCTTGGAGACGTCCGTTCCGGTGATCCCCATGGCGATGCCGATGTCGGCCTGGCTCAGGGCGGGCGCGTCGTTGACCCCGTCGCCGGTCATGGCCACCACGTGCCCGCCGTCCTGCAGCGAACGGACCATCCGGATCTTGTGCTCGGGGGTCACCCGCGCGAGCACGCCCAGCTGCGCGGCGCGGTCGCGCAGCTCGTCGTCGCCCATCCCGTCGAGCTCGGTCCCGCTCACGGCCTCCCCGCCGATCCCCAGTTCCCGGGCGATGGCGGAGGCGGTGACGAGGTGGTCGCCGGTGATCATGTGCACGGAGATCCCCGCCTCGTGCGCCACCCGGATCGCGTCGGCGGCCTCCCGCCGGGGTGGGTCGACGATGCCGAGGACGGCGAAGACGGTGAGGTCGCACACCTCGTCGAGGAGCGACTCGTCGTTGACCTCTCCCCCGCCCGACGGGGCCTCGACCAGCCGACCGGCCACGAGCAGCGTGCGCAGGCCCTGCTCGGCGAGCTCCTCGGTGGCCCGGCGGATCTCCGCCCGGCCCTCGTCGGTGAGGTCCACGGCGCGGCCGTCGGCCCACACGTGGCTCGCGCGCGGCAGCAGCGCCCCCGTGGCACCCTTGGCGCTGAGGGAGAGCTCGCCGTCCGGGGCCCGGTTGACCGTGGCCATGAACTTGTACGCGGAGTCGAACGGCACCTGCGCCTCCCGGGGACGGGCGGCGCGCAGGCCCTCGACGTCGAAGCCACACTTGGTGGCCGCCACGAGGAGCGCACCCTCCGTGGGGTCGCCGACCAACTCCCCGTCCGTGACGATCGCGTCGTTGCACAGCGCCATGGCCACCGCCGCCCGCCGCAGGTCCGGCGGGGAGTCGGGGTCGGAGGACAGGACGGTCCCGACGGCGTCGTAGCCGGTGCCGGTGAGCGAGTAGGAGGCGCCGCCGGCGACGATCCGCGTCACCGTCATCTCGTTGAGCGTGAGCGTGCCGGTCTTGTCCGTGGCGATGTGGCCCGTCGAGCCGAGGGTCTCCACGGCGGCGAGGTTCTTGATGATCGCCCCCTGCCGCGCCAGCCGGGCCGCACCCATCGCCAACGTGAAGGCGACGACGGCGGTGAGGCCCTCCGGGATGGTGGCCACCGCCAGCGAGACCGCCGAGAGCAGCATCTCCTCCCACGTCTGGCCGCGCACGAGCCCGATCCCCATGACGAGCACCACCACGACCAGCGCGATCCCCGTGAGTACCCGGGCCAGCACGTCGATCCGGCGCTGCAGCGGGGTCTTCTCCCCGCCCGCGCCGCCGAGCAGCCCGGCGATCGCCCCCATCTCGGTGCGCAGGCCGGTGCCGGTCACCACGACGCGCGCGCGGCCCCGGGTGACCTCGGTGTTCATGAAGACCGTGCCGGCGCGGTCGCCGAGCGGGTCGTCGTCGCCCGAGACCGTGCCGGCCGTCTTGTCCACCGGCAGCGACTCGCCCGTCAGGGCGGACTCGGCCACCTGGAGGCGCGTCGCCTCGAGCACCCGCCCGTCCGCGGGGACCCGGTCCCCGGACTCCACCACCACGACGTCGCCGGGGACCAGGTCCACGCTGTCGATCTGCAGCTCGACGCCGTCGCGGACCACGCGACTGTGCGGCACCGACATGTCCCGCAGCGCGGCCAGACTCTCCTCCGCGCGGGCCTCCTGGACGTAGTTGAGGATCGTGTTGAGCGTCACCACGAGGAGGATGACGACGGGCGTCTCCCACTCGCGGGCGACGAGCGCGCTCACGACGGCCGCCACGACCAGCACGAGGATCATCGGGTCCACGAGCAGGCGCAGGACCTTCCGCCACGCCGGCACGCGGGCGGCGTCGGGCAGCGCGTTGGGCCCGTGTTCCGCCCGCCGCCGGGCGGCCTCCTCGGCGGTCAGCCCGGCCGGCCCGGCGTCGAGGCGCGCGAACACCTCGTCGGTCGGAAGGGTGTGCCAGGCGATGGGGTCGTCGGTCGCCGGCGCGGTCCTCGTCGTCATACCCCCATCGTGCCGCAGGGCGGATCAGTGGCCGCGGGCGATCCACTCCTCCAGGTGTGGGGCCTCGTCGCCCACCCTGGTGCCGTCGCCGTGCCCGGTGTGCACGAGGGTCTCCGCGGGCAGGGTGAGGATGCGCTCGCGGATCGAGGTGATGATGGTCGGGAAATCCGAGTAGGACCGGCCCGTGGCGCCCGGCCCGCCCGAGAACAGCGTGTCCCCGGAGAACAGCACCCCCGCCTCCGGGACGTGGAAGACGACCGAGCCCGGCGAGTGCCCGGGGGTGTTCATCACGTCGATGCGGGTCCCCGCGATCTCCAGCCGCTGCCCGTCCTCGAGGTCGCCGTGCCCGACCCCCGGGTGCGTCTGGTCCCACAGCATCTGGTCGCCCGGGTGCACCAGGATCGGCGCGTCGAGCGTCTCGCTCAACTCCGGCGCCACGGTGATGTGGTCGTTGTGGGCGTGCGAGCACAGGATCCCCTTGACCCGGCGGCCCGCGACGGCCTCGACGATCGGGGCCGCGGTGTGCGCGGCGTCGATGACGTAGACCTCGTCGTCGTCACCGAGGATCCAGATGTTGTTGTCCACCTCCCACTCGCCGCCGTCGAGCGCGAAGATGCCGCTCGTCACCACTTTCTCGATGCGCAGACCGCCGGCGTATCCGGCGCTGGTGTAGGTCTCGCTCACAGGGTCACCACCGATCGGAGGACGGAACCGGACTTCATGGCGTCGAACGCGGCCTCGACGGCGTCGAGGGAGATGCGTTCGGTGACGAACTTCTCGAGCGGGAGCCGACCCTGCAGATGCAGGTCGACGAGCATCGGGAAGTCCTTCTCGGGCAGGCAGTCGCCGTACCACGAGGACTTGAGGGAGCCGCCGCGGCCGAAGAAGTCCAGCAGCGGCATCTCCAGGCGCATGTCGGGGGTGGGCACGCCCACGAGCACCACCGTGCCGGCGAGGTCGCGGGCGTAGAAGGCCTGCTCGTAGGTCTCCGGGCGACCCACCGCGTCGATCACCACGTCGGCGCCGACACCACCCGTGAGCTCCTGGATCGCCGCCACCGGGTCGGTGGCCGAGGAATCGACCGTGTCGGTGGCGCCGAAGTCGGTGGCCCATTCGAGTTTGCGGGGGTCGATGTCCACCGCGATGACCCGCGACGCCCCCGCCAGCCGCGCGCCGACGACCGCGGCGATCCCCACGCCGCCGCAGCCGATCACCGCGACCGACTGCCCGCGCGTGACCCCGCCGGTGTTCATCGCCGCGCCGATACCCGCCATGACGCCGCAGCCCAGCAGGCCCGCCACCGCCGGGTCGGCGGCCGGATCGACCTTGGTGCACTGCCCCTCGTGGACCAGGGTCTTCTCGACGAACGCCCCGATGCCCAGCGCCGGGGTGAGCTCCGTGCCGTCGGCCAGCGTCATCGCCCGCGAGGCGTTGTGCGTGGCGAAGCAGTACCGCGGCTCCCCCCGCCTGCAGGCGCGGCACTCCCCGCACACCGCGCGCCAGTTGAGGACGACGAAGTCGCCCTCCGCCACATGGGTGACCCGGTCGCCGACCGACTCCACGACCCCGGCCGCCTCGTGCCCCAGCAGGAACGGGTACTCGTCGTTGATCCCACCGTCCCGGTACGCCAGATCCGTGTGACAGACACCGCACGCCTGCACGCGGACCACCACGTCGTTCGGGCCGGGGTCGGGGACCACGACGTCGACGAGCTCGACCTCCGCCCCCTCGCTCCGGGCGATCACTCCCCTGACGGTCTGCGGCATGAGCACTCTCCTGACGGTCGTCGGCGGTCTCCCCGACCCACTGTGTCAGAGATGCGCGTATCGCGACACGGCAATGCGTCGCGCCCCGCCTCCCGGGCGGGAGACGGGGCGCGACGAGGAACGTGCGGGGTGCGTGGGACCGATCAGACCATCACGCCGTTGGCGGCGAGCCACGGCACGGGGTCGATCCACTGGCCACCCGGGTTCTGCACACCGAAGTGCAGGTGCGGGCCGGTCGAGTAGCCGCGGTTGCCCACGGTGCCGATGACCTGGCCGGCGTGAACGCGCTGGCCCACCGAGACGAAGTTCTTGTCGTTGTGGCCGTACTCGAGCAGGTAGCCGTCGTCGGTCTTGATGCGGATCCACAGGCCGTACCCGGAGGCCGGGCCGGCGGCGACGACGGTGCCGGACTTGGCGGCGTACAGCGGGGTGCCGATCGGCGCGCCGAAGTCGGTGCCGTTGTGGAAGGTGCCCCAACGGGGGCCGAAGCCCGAGGTGATCGGGCCGGTCGTCGGGGCGTGGGCGCCACCGCCGACGAAGGGCAGCTCGACCGAGCCGAGGCCGGGCATGCCGGCGTACTCACGCAGCTGCTCGTCGGAGACGCCGAACTGGCCGGCGACGTCCTGGGCGATCTGGCCGAGCTCGGCCGGATCCACGAACTGGGCGGGGTCGAGCTCCGCCGACTGCGCGTTGGCGGCGGGGGCGGCGGCCATGGCCACGCCACCGGACAGGGCGGCACCGGCGACGGCGCCGGCGACCACGCGGCCGACGCC
>DUTZ01000450.1 GCA_012841845.1 Actinomycetales bacterium
GGCCGACCGGGCCGCGCTCGAGCGGGTCCGCCTGCGCCCGTGGCGGCGGGTCCTGCCGCCCACCGTCGTCGCGCGTGAGGGCTGGAGCCCGCGCGTTCGTGTCCACGTCCCGGACGGGGCCTCGCTCGCGGTCGAGGTGATCCCCGAGGGCGGCGGTCCCGCCCGCCGCGTGCCGCAGCTCGACCTGTGGGTGGAGCCCCGGGACGTCGACGGGCTGCGTACGGGGTGCGCGACGGTCGAGATCCCCGGTGATCTGCCCCCGGGCTGGCACCGTGTCGTCGCCGTCGTCGACGGCCGCGACCCCCGTGACGACGCCGCCGACGTCGGCTATTTGGCCCCCGCCCGCACCACGCGCCACCCCGACGAGGGCACCGCCGCGGACCCGGGTTCGGCGGTGGCGACGCTGCTCGTCTCCCCGCGCGCGATCCCCGTGCCCGCCGGCCTCGAGGAGCGGCCGGCCGTGGGCGTGGCGGCGCAGCTCTACCAGGTGCGGTCGGAGCGGTCCTGGGGGGTGGGCGACCTGTCCGACCTCGCCGACCTGGCCGACTTCTCCGCCCGCGACCTCGGCGCCGACTTCGTCCTGGTCAACCCGATGCACGCGGCGGAGCCGTACCCGCCGCTCGAGCCGTCGCCCTACCTGCCCACGACCCGCCGGTTCGCCTCGCCGCTCTACCTGCGGCCCGAGGAGATCGACGAGTACGCCTACCTGCCCGCCGCCGACCGCGCCCGCGTCGAGGAGCTGGCCGCCGTCGCGCGGCGGGGCAACGCGGCCGACACGATCGACCGCGACGCCGCCTGGACCGCCAAGCTCGAGGCGCTGCGCCTGGTGGCGACGGCGGAGCCGACCGGACGCCGCGCGGCCCGGTTCGCCGCGTTCCTCGCCGAGGAGGGCGAGGGCCTGCGCCGCTTCGCCACCTGGTGTGCGATCGCCGCCGAGCACGGCCCCCACTGGTCGGTGTGGCCGGAGGACCTGCGAGACCCCGAGTCCCCCGCCGTCGCCCGGTACGCCGCCGAGAACGCGGGCGAGGTGCGGTTCCACGAGTGGCTCCAGTGGGTCGTGGCCGAGCAGCGGGCCCACGCCCAGCGGGACGCCCTCGCGGCCGGCATGCGTCTCGGGGTGCTGCACGACCTCGCCGTCGGGGTCCATCCGAGCGGCGCCGACGCGTGGGCGCTCGACCGGTCGCTGGCCCGCGGGGTGTCCGTGGGCGCGCCGCCGGACATGTACAACCAGCGGGGCCAGGACTGGTCCCAGCCGCCGCTGCGGC
This sequence comes from Actinomycetales bacterium, assembly GCA_012841845.1. GTDB lineage: Bacteria > Actinomycetota > Actinomycetes > Mycobacteriales > Mycobacteriaceae > Dietzia. The sequence goes on from DUTZ01000450.1 coordinate 1,266, forward strand.
CGGACGCGCTCGCCGAGGAGGGCTACGCGCCGTTCCGCGACCTCGTCCGCGCCGCGCTCCGCGACGCCGGTGGGGTGCGTATCGACCACATCCTCGGCCTGTTCCGGCTGTGGTGGGTGCCCGCCGGCCGGCCGCCCACCGAGGGCACGTACGTGCGCTACGACCACGAGGCGATGATCGGTGTCCTCGCCCTGGAGGCGAGCCGCGCCGGCGCCGTGATCGTGGGCGAGGATCTGGGCACCGTCGCCCCGGGCGTGCGGGAGGAGATGACCGAGCGCGGGCTCTTCGGCACCTCGGTGCTGTGGTTCGAGCGGACCGACGACGGCTCCGTGCTCCCTCCCGAGGACTACCGGCGCCTGTGCATGGCGTCGGTGACGACGCATGACCTTCCGCCGACGGCCGGGTACGTGGAACTGGTGCACGTGGACATCCGCGACGAGCTCGGTCAGCTGGTCGATCCGGTGGACGTGGAGCGTCGGCGGGCGGCCGAGGAGATCGACACGTTCACGGACGTGCTGCGCGAGCGTGGCCTGCTGGACAGCCGGACCCCCACGCCCGCGGCCGAGGACGTCTCGGTGGCGCTCCACGAGTTGTTGTCGGCGGCGCCGTCGTTGCTGCTGTCGGTGTCCGTGGCGGATCTGGTGGGTGATCGCCGGCCGGTGAACATGCCGGGGACGTACCGCGAGTACCCGAACTGGTGCGTGCCGCTCTCGGGCGCCGACGGGGAGGCGGTGTCGCTCGAGCAGCTCCGCGAGTCGTCGCTGGCGCGGCGGATCATGTCGGCGGCGGCGCCGGAATAGCCGCCCCGCGGTCCCCGCGGCCCAGCGCCTCGGCGCCCCGCCGCTCGCCACCGCATCCACACGCCCCTGCCCCTGCCCCCGCCCCGCGCATCCGCGCCCCCGCGCCCCCGCCCCCGCATCCACACGCTCTGTGCGCATTCACACGGGAAATTTCCTGTGTGAATGCACCTGGTGCGTGTGGATTGCCGGCGCCGGGGGTGGACGCCGAGGGCAGAAGCGCAAATGACGAGAGCCCCGACCGAAGTCGGGGCTCTCGTGTGAAGTTGTGTTCGGCGGTGTCCTACTCTCCCACACCCTCTCGAGTGCAGTACCATCGGCGCTGGCAGGCTTAGCTTCCGGGTTCGGAATGGGACCGGGCGTTTCCCTGCCGCTATGGCCGCCGTAA
>DUTZ01000451.1 GCA_012841845.1 Actinomycetales bacterium
CGTCGGTCATGGCATCGGACTCTACTTGGCCGGGGGTCCACCGGGCCGATCACGCACCGCCGTGGAGACGGACGTCACGGCCGGCTCACAGCCAGCTCACATGCGGTGCGCGCGCACCGCCGTGGCGGACCGCTCGACCAGCTCCGGCACGAGCTCCGTGCCGAGCACCCGCCCCTCGGGGCCGACGAGCTCGGCGAGGATCGCCGTGGTCCAGCCGCTGCCCGAGCCCACGTCGAGCACGGAGGCGCCGCGCGGCACGTCGAGCAGCCGGAGCATGTCCGCCACGGTGGAGGGCTGGGAGTTGGTGGAGCCGTACCCGATGGGCAGCGGACCGTCCTCGTGCGCCCGCGCCCGGACGTCGTCGGGCAGGAAGCCCTCCCGCGGCACGGCCGCCATCGCCTCGTCCACGTCGTCGCGCCGCCGCCACATGTCGCCCTCCCGCCCGTCCGGTATCGCCACCGTACGGCGCGTGGGACGGTGACGGACATGAACCCGCTGCGCGCATACCGCTCGACCGGCGCGGATCTGCCCTTCGGCGATCCGCGCGCCGCACACGGCACCGCCACCTCCGGGGTGGCGATGGAGGGCTACTTCTACCGGGTCACCGACCCGGCGACGGGGCGGGTGGTGATCGCGCTCATCGGCGTCAACCGGGGCCCCGACGGCCCGTGGGCCACGCTCGGCCTGGCGAGCGCCGTCGCCGACGGCCCCTCCACCGTCGCCACCCGGGCCGTGCCCGGCGCGTGGTCGGACCCCGACCGGCTGGGCGCCCGCTCCGGCGACGCCTTCGTGGGCCACGACCGCGGCGTGGACGTGGACCTCGGCCCGGGGGCGCGCCTGCACCTGGAGATCGACGAGGCCGTGGAGTGGCCGCACCGGGCATTCGGCGGCTCGAGCGTCTTCCAGTGCGTGCCGGCGCTCAACCAGTACTGGCACCCGTGGCTGCTCGGCGGCCGCGGCCGGGGCTGGGCCGAGGTGGGCGACGAGCGCTGGGAGTTCGACGCCGCCCAGGTCTACGGCGAGAAGAACTGGGGCGGCGGGGGCTTCCCCGAGTCGTGGTGGTGGGGCCAGGCCCAGGGCTTCGACGACCCCGGCGCGTGCCTGGCCTTCGCCGGCGGCCAGGTCCACTCGGGGCCGCTGCGCACCGAGGTCACCGCGCTCGTCGTGCGGCTACCGGACGGCCGCGTGGTGCGCCTGGGCAACCCGGTGGTCTCGCCGGTGCGGGCGCAGGTCTCCGACGACGAGTGGCTGCTCTCCGGCCGCGGTTACTGCTGGCGGATCGACGTGGTGGGGCGCGCCCCGCTCGCCCGCGCCCACGTGCTGCCGGTGCCCCTGCCGGACGAGGGCCGCAACACCGCCGGGGACCTCGAGCACCTCACCGGCGAGGTGGAGGTGACGGTGCGACGACGAGGCCGGCTCGTCTGGTCGGGCCGCAGTTCGCAGGCCGCGCTGGAGCACGGCGGCCTGGCGCGCGCCGAGGCCGAGTTGCGCCGCCGGGGTGTCCCGCCCGGCGCCACCGACCACGCCCCCTGAGTGGGGCCGGCGGGCGTCAGTCCCAGCTCTCGACGTGCCGCAGCAGCGGCAGGGCCTTGCGCTGGACCTTGCCCATGCGGGCGTGGATCGTGTCGAGGGTCTCGATGGCCTCGGTGACGTACGGGCCCTTGTTGAGCATCACGCACTCGGCGCGCTGGGCCGAGCCGGCGTCGGAGATCTCGGCCCGCGACGGCAGGCCCGTCTTGGCCAGCGACTCGAGCACCTGCGTGGCCAGCACCACGGGCACGCGCGCCGCCTGACACATGAGGGTGATGTTGCGCGGGATCTCGGACAGGGACTCGAAGCCCATCTCCACCGCGAGGTCACCGCGGGCGATCATCACGCCCACCCGCTCGTGCCGCATCGCCTCGAGCAGCAGGCGCGGCAGCGCGCGGTAGGCCTGGCGGGTCTCGATCTTGAGCAGCAGCCCGAGCTCGCGGCCCGTCTCCGCGGCGGCGGCGCGGACCGCGTCCACGGCCTCGGCCACGTCCCGGCGGGTGCGGACAAAGGAGACGGCCACGACGTCGGCGTGCCGGGCCGCGAACCGCAGGTGCTCGCGGTCCTCGTCGGTGAGGGCCGGGGTGTCCACCTCGAGGCCGGGCACGTTGATGCCCTTCTCGGAGCCGAGCCAGCGGCCGCCCTCGCGGCAGCGCACCACCTCGAGGCGCGCCCACGGCTCGTCCGTGCCGCCCACCTCCGAGGTCGCGCGCACGTCCGCGGCGATCACCCCGTCGTCGAAGAGCACCCGGTCCCCCACCGTCAGCGCGTCGACCACCGCGGGCAGCGCGCAGCCGAGCCGGATCTCGTCGCCCACCCGGGGCGGATCGACGGGGTCGGTGGCGCCGGTGAGGAGGATCGTGTCGCCGCGGCGGACGCGGATACGGCGGGGGACGGCGGGGATGCCGCGCACGCGGGCGCCCTCGAAGTCGCAGTCGACCATGGTGCCGTCGCGCACCCACGCGTTGCGGTCGCCCTCGGCGAGGACACCGTCCGGGCCGGCGGCCACCACGGTGAAGCGGCGCTTGAGTCGGCGGGCGTCGGGGATGTCGATCACCTGGCCGGGCGCCCGGCGGGCGAGCCACGCGGGGTCCACCCGCATGCGCAGGGGC
>DUTZ01000452.1 GCA_012841845.1 Actinomycetales bacterium
CCCGCAGCTCGGCGTCGACCTCCCCGGGCGTCGCGTCGGCCGCCGCGGCGAGCGCCTCCTCCGCCGTCGGCTGGTCCACCACCAGCAGGAGAGCCTCGAGCCGGGCCCGCAGGGGCGGGACGTCGGAACCGGCGGCCTCGTCGTCGTCGCCGGGCACCCCGGGCCCCCCGGCCGTCACCTCGTCACTCACGTCCATTCGTCCTTCCCCCGGGTCACCTCGACGGCGTCCTCCCCGGTCCAGCTCACGAGCAGGTCCCCCAGCGCCTCGTCCTGGGTGAGCGCCACCGCCCGGGCGCGGTAGAGCTCCAGGAGGGCGAGGAACCTGGCGACGACGACGAGGGACTCCGTGGCACCGGAGACCAGCTCCCGGAAGTCCACCCACTCGCCCCTGCCCCGGAACCGCAGCAGCTCGAGGACCCGCCCCGCCTGTTCCGGAACCGACACCACCGGGGTGTGCACGTGCGACACCCCCACCTCCTCGACCGGGCGGGGCCGGAACGCCACGGCGGCGATGGTGGCGAACTGCTCGGCGTCCACGCCCAGCTCGACCTCGGGCAGCAGGCCGAGGAACTCCTCGTCCGGCCCGGCCGTGCGGGGGTACGAGTGGCGGGCCGTGCGGTCGAGCTCGGCGAACAGCTCCGCCACCCGCCGGAAGGCGCGGAACTGCAGGAGCCGGGCGAAGAGCAGGTCGCGGGCCTGCAGCAGCGCGAGGTCCTCCGGGTCCTGGACCTCCCCGGACGGCACGAGGCGGGCCGTCTTGAGGTCGAGCAGGGTCGCGGCCACCACGAGGAACTCGGTGACCTCCTCGAGGTCCGCCTGCTCCCCCAGGCCGCGGGTGTGGGCGATGAACTCGTCGGTCACCGCGTGCAGGGCCACCTCGGTCACGTCGAGGCGCCGCGAGTCGATGAGCTTGAGCAGCAGGTCGAACGGCCCGGTGAAGTTGGTCAGGTGGACCGTGAACGCGGACGGGTCCGCGGCCGCTGGGTCCGGCTCCTCCGCGGTCACGGGAACGGTCACCGCCCGCGCTGGATGACCTCGCGCGCGAGCGCCCGGTAGGCCTGCGCTCCCGCCGACTTGGGCGCCCACGTGGTGATCGGCTCGCCGGCGACGGTCGTCTCGGGGAACCGCACCGTGCGGGTGACGATGGTGTCGAAGACCTTCTCCCCGAACACCTCGACGACCCGGCTCAACACGTCCCGGGCGTGGACCGTGCGGCGGTCGAACATCGTGATGAGGATGCCCGTGACGTGCAGCCGCGGGTTGATCCGGTCGCGGACCTTGTCGATCGTGTCCGTGAGCAGCGCGAGGCCGCGCAGGGCGAAGTACTCGCACTCCATGGGGATGAGCACCCCGTCCGAGCAGGCCAGCGCGTTGACGGTGAGCAGGCCGAGCGAGGGCTGGCAGTCGACGAGCACGAAGTCGTAGCGGTCCAGCACCGGGTACAGCGCCCGGCCCAGCGCCTGCTCGCGGCCGACCTCGTTGACCAGCTGGATCTCCGCGGCCGAGAGGTCGATGTTCGCCGGGATGAGGTCCACGCCGTCCAGCCGCGTGCGGACCAGGACCTCCTCGGTGGACACGGTGTGGTCCACGAGCAGGTTGTAGACGGTGAGGTCCAGCTCGTGGTGGCGGATGCCGAGCCCGGCCGAGAGCGCCCCCTGCGGGTCGAGGTCCACCACGAGCACCCGCCGGCCGTACTCGGCGAGCGCCGCGGCGAGGTTGATGGTGCTGGTGGTCTTGCCGACCCCGCCCTTCTGGTTGCACATCGAGAGCACGGTGGCGGGGCCGTGCGACGTGAGCGGCTGCGGCTCGGGGATCGCCGCGAAGCCCTCCCCGGCCGCCGGATCGTCGGATCCCAGCAGCTCAGCGCGGGAGAACAGCGCCGGATCCATCGCCCCGGAGTCCTGCGCCACTCGCTTCCCCTCTCGTCGCTCCCCGCCCCGTGTGGGGCCGGTCCCCGGTCACGTTACCGTGCCCGCGGATGGCATTCGGCCCAGACCTCGCGGAGCGTGTCGACCGTGACGAGCGTGTAGACCTGCGTGGTGGTGACGGAGGCGTGCCCGAGCAGTTCCTGGACCACCCGGATGTCCGCCCCGCCGTCCAGCAGATGGGTGGCGAACGAGTGCCGCAGCGAGTGCGGCGAGACCTCGGCGGTCACGCCCGCCCGCTCGGCCGCCCGGGCGACCACCGCCCACAACGTCTGCCGGGAGATCCGCCC
>DUTZ01000453.1 GCA_012841845.1 Actinomycetales bacterium
CCCGCCAGCCGCGGTCGGGCGCGTCCACCGGGCCGCGCCGTTCGAGCTCCCAGCGGCTGGCCGTCACGCGCAGCACGGTGTACCGGCCGGGGCGGGAGGAGCGCGCGACGAGCTGGGTGTAGCCGGTCGCCACGGCGCGGTCGCCGTCGAGCAGGACCACCGGCAGGCTCGGTACGTGCCCGCAGCCGTGGGCGATGAGCCCCTGGTGGGCCTCGCCCCGGACCATCTCCTCGATGCCGGCGCGGCCGTCGAGGCGCCCGGTGTCGACGTCGTAGACCCCGTCTTCGGTCCACAACGCGGCCACGCCCTCGGCGTCGCCGGAGTCCACGCGGGGGGAGTAGGAGGCGAGGATCCGCATGACGGCGAGCTCGTCGGCTGCCCGGGCGAGGCCGGCCTCGGCGGCGGCGATCCGCGCGTCGGCCCCCGCGAGCCGCTCCTCCGCGGCCGCGAGGCGGGCCTCGAGGGCGTCGAGTCGGGTCGCGTCGGTTCCGCCGTCCATGGACCCGAGACTAATGCGGCGGCCTGACCGGCGGGGCGCGGGTGCGCAGAGTAGTCTTCCCCCCATGACGGACACAAGTTCAGACACCCGTCCGGCGGAGGCCGGCGCCGAGGTGTTCACCGCCGACGTGGTGGTGGTGGGGATGGGCATCGCCGGCGTGTGCGCGGCGATCGAGGCCGCCGAGGCGGGGGCGACGGTGCTGGCGCTCGAGGGGGCGTCGGGGCCCGGCGGGTCGTCGGCGCAGTCGGGCGGCGAGGTGTACCTCGGCGGCGGCACGGGCACGCAGCAGGCGCTGGGCATCGAGGACACGGTCGAAGACATGCGCGCGTTCCTCACCGCGGCGCTGGGCCCGAACGCCGACGAGGCCAAGCTCGCCGACTACTGCGCGGGCGCGGTGGAGCACCACGACTGGTTGGTCGCCCACGGCGCGGTCTTCCACGTGAAACTCTGGGACACCCCCACGTGGATGCCGGGCGACGACTCGGGGCTCATGTGGATGGGCGAGCGCGCCGAGCCGTATGCCTCGCTCGCCCGGCCCGCCGCCCGCGGTCACCGCCCGCCCGAGCCCAACTTCGCCGGCGGCCACCTCATGGCGGCGCTGCAGGCCACCGCCGACGCGACAGGTGTAAAGACGCACTGCGACGTCAGGGCGCGCGAGCTCATCGTGGAGGACGGCCGCGTGGTGGGCGTCCGGGCCACCGAGTTCGGCGCCGAGCGCGAATACCGCGCGACCCGCGGCGTCGTCCTGGCCACGGGCGGGTTCGTGGACAACGACCGCATGCTCGAGCAGTGGGCGCCCCACCAGCTGGGCAAGGAGAAGATCTCCGACGGCCGCGACGACGGCTCCGGCATCGAGATGGGCATGGCGGCCGGCGCGGCCGTGCGCCGCATGCACCAGACCGAGACCGCGATGCTCATCATCCCGCGCCTGGTCGTGGGCGGGATGCTCGTGGACGGCGACGCGCAGCGCTTCATCAACGAGGAGGTCTACCCGGGCCTGTACTGCCACGCCGCGGTGCACCACCGGCCCGGGCCGGTCTGGGTGATCGTGGACGAGAAGGGCATCGAGGAGGTCCCGGAGGGCGAGCTGTGGGGCATGCAGCCCATGCACGCCGCCGAGACCATCGAGGAATTGGCCGCCGACTGCGGCCTGCCCGCCGACGCCCTGGCCGACACCCTGCGCCGCTACAACGCCGGCGCCGGGTCCGGCGACGACGCCCACGGCAAGAGCGCCACCTGGCTGCGCCCGCTCGAGCCGCCGTTCGGCGCGTACCCCACGGGCGCGGGCGGCCCGGAGACGTTCAACGGCCTGCCGCTCAACGCCCAGGGCTTCACCCTCGGCGGACTCCATACGGATGTCGAGTCCCGCGTGCTCGACCGCGCCGGCGAGCCCATCCCGGGCCTGTGGGCCGCGGGCCGCTGCACGCACGGCCTCCACGGCGAGGGCTACATCTCCGGCACGTCGCTCGGGGACGGGTCGTTCTTC
>DUTZ01000454.1 GCA_012841845.1 Actinomycetales bacterium
CGAGGGCACCCCGGGCGGCGGGGGCACGCCGAGCCCGTCGCGCAGGCGGGCCACGTCCTCGACCCCGGCCCACCAGGTGCGGCCGGCGTGGTCCACGGCCACGGCGCGGTGGGCGTCGGCGAGCACGTCGAGCCAGCCGTCGACGGCCCCCGGGTCCGTGGCGCGGGCGCGGAGCTCGTCGAGCGTGAGCGGCCCGAGCAGCCGCAGCAGGTCCGCCACCCCCTCGGCGTCGCGGGCCGCGCGGCCGGGCTCGAGGTGCTGCAGCCGCCGCTCCACGGCGTCCAGCTCGTCGGCGTCGAGCAGCTCGCGCAGCTCGATCCGGCCGAGGAGCTGCCCGAGCAGCGTGGGGTCGATGCTCAGCGCGGCCGCCCGCTTCTCCGCCAGCGGCGAGTCGCCCTCGTAGACGAACGCCCCCACGTAGTCGAAGAGCAACGACTGCGCGAACGGCGAGGCCGTGGGCGTCTCCACCTCGACGAGCCGGACGGTCCGCGCCTCGAGCTCGCCGAGCAGCCGCTCGAGCGCCGGCACGTCGTACACGTCCTGCAGGCACTCGCGGACGGCCTCGAGGATCATCGGGAAGTCGGGGTAGCGGCGCGCCACGTCGAGCAACTGCGCCGACTTGAGCCGCTGCTGCCACAGCGGTGCCCGCCGCCCCGGGTCCAGGCGCGGCAGCAGCAGCGCGCGGGCGGAGCACTCGCGGAACCGGGAGGCGAACAGGGCCGAGCCGCCGACGTGCTCGGTCACCAGGTCCACGGCCTCCTCGGCGCCGATCGCGAACAGCTCCGCCCCCGGCGGGGTCGGGTCGCCGGCGTCGTCGACCGTGTCCGGCACGCGCAGGATGATCCCGTCGTCGCTCACCACCGGCACCGCGTCGAACCCGTGCGCGGCGGCCAGGCGCGCCCGCACGGCCTCGGCCCACGGCCAGTGCACGCGCGCGCCGAACGGCGAGTGCAGCACCACGCGCCAGTCCCCCACCTCGTCGCGGAAGCGCTCCACCACCAGCGTCGTGTCGCTGGGCACGTGGCCCGTGGCCTCGCGCTGGTCGGCGAGGTAGCGGCGGAGGTTGACGACGGCGAGGTCGTCCAGTCCCGCCGCGCGGAGCCGGTCCGTGACCGTGCCCTCCCCGCCACCCGCGACCTCGCGCAGGAACGCCCCGAGGGCGCGGCCGAGCTCGGCGGGCCGGCCCTGGTCGTCGCCGAGCCAGAACGGCAGCCGGCCCGAGCCGCCCGGGGCGGGGGTCACCACCACGCGGTCGTGGGTGATCTCCTCGATCCGCCAGCTCGAGGCGCCGAGCGCGATCACGTCGCCGACGCGGGATTCATACACCATCTCCTCGTCGAGCTCGCCGACCCGCGCGGCCTTCTCGCCGGCCATGAACACGCCGAACAGCCCGCGGTCGGGGATGGTGCCGCCGGAGGTCACCGCGAGGCGCTGCGCGCCCGGGCGGCCGGTGAGCAACCCGGCGTCGCGGTCCCACACCAGCCGCGGCCGCAGCTCGGCGAAGTCCACGGACGGGTACCGGCCCGCGAGCATGTCGAGCGTGGCCTCGAAGGCCGACCGCGGCAGGCCCGCGAACGGGGCGGCGCGGCGGACGGTGGCGAACCACTCCTCCACGTCCAGTTCGTCGAGCGCGCACGCGGCCACGGTCTGCTGGGCAAGGACGTCGAGCGGGTTGGCGATCACCGTCATCCGCTCGATCCCGCCGGCGAGCATCCGCTCCACCGTCACCGCACAGTGCACGAGGTCCGCGCGGTGCTTGGGGAACACCGCCGCGCGCGAGACCTCCCCCACCTGGTGGCCGGCGCGGCCGACGCGCTGCAGGCCCGAGGCGACCGACGGCGGCGACTCCACCTGCACCACCAGGTCCACGTCGCCCATGTCGATGCCCAGCTCGAGCGACGACGTGGCCACCACGGCGCGCAGGCGCCCCGCCTTGAGGTCGTCCTCGATGAGCGCCCGGCGCTCCTTGGACACCGAGCCGTGGTGGGCCATCGCCAGCTCGGCCGGCGCGCCCCGTGAGACCTCGGAGGGGACCATGATCTGCGCGGGCGGGCGCGGCGGTGCCGGGGCGAGCGCGTCCGGGTCCGTGTCCTCGGCGTGGATCTCGTTGATCCGCGCGGTGAGCCGCTCGGCCAGGCGGCGGGAGTTGACAAAGACGATGGTGGAGCGGTGCGCGGTGATCAGGTCCACGACCTGCCGCTCGACGTGCGGCCAGATCGAGCCCTGCCCGGGCGTGCCCGGCGGCGCCTCGACCTCGCGGCCGGGCTGCATCCGCGCCGAGGCGAGGTCTGCCATGTCCTCGACCGGGACCCGCACCGTGAGCTCGAGGCGCTTGTCGGAGGCGGGCGCCACCACGGTCACCGGGCGCTCGCCGGCGAGGAACCGCGCCACCTCGGCGTGCGGCCGGACGGTGGCGGACAGGCCGATCCGCTGGGCGGGCCGGGCGAGCAGCGCGTCGAGCCGCTCGAGGCTCAGGGCGAGGTGGGCGCCGCGCTTGGTCCCGGCCACCGCGTGGATCTCGTCGATGATCACCGTGTCCACCCCGGCCAGCGTCTCCCGCGCTGCCGAGGTGAGCAGCAGGTACAGCGACTCCGGCGTGGTCACCAGGACGTCCGGCGGCCGGGTGCACTGGCGGCGCCGCTCGTCGGCCGGGGTGTCGCCGGTGCGGATGCCCACCGTCACCGCCGGCGGCTCGGC
>DUTZ01000455.1 GCA_012841845.1 Actinomycetales bacterium
CGACATCTCCAACAACCTGGGCGACGCCAAGTCGCTGACCTGCCATCCGGTCACCACGACGCACGCGTCGATGGACGTGGCGGACCGCGAGGCGATGGGCCTGCTGCCCAACGTGGTGCGGCTCTCGGTGGGGCTGGAGCACGTCGGCGACCTCATCGCCGACCTGCGGCGCGGCCTGGGCTAGCCGCCGGGGCGGGCCCCGGGCGCGGGGCGGGCCTCAGGCGTCGGCGTCGTCGCGGGCGATGTCGAGCGGCCAGGCCAGCGTGAGCACGGAGTCCGCGACCGGCGCGTTGGGGGCGATGCTCACCTCGAGGCAGAGCGTCTCGGGGGCGCCGGGGGTGGTGCGGGTCGCGCCGGGGAGCACCACTGGCTGGTCGGCGGTGGGGGCGTTGACCGGCAGCGGCCGGGTGGCGTCGCCGGCGAGGAGGCCGGCCGCGCCGCGGGCGAAGGTGGGGGCGGCGCACGTGCCCTGTTCGGACGAGACGGCGCGGACGCGGACCTCGGCGGCGGTCGCGGGGTCGCCGTCGACCAGGACCCCGGGCCGCAGCGTCACGAGCGCCTCGTTGCGCGAGTCCACGCTGGTGCGCAGCGTGAACGGCTGGTAGGCGGGCTGGTTGCGCAGGGCGGCGGTGTCGACCCGGACGGGGAAGTGGCCGCCGGAGGAGGAGATGGGCGCGGCCCACGTGGTGCCGAAGTCGGTGGACGCCTCGACGGACCAGCTGGAGCTGCGGAGGGCGGATTCGCGGGCGTCGGCCTCGACGCCGTCCCGGTGGATCAGGGTGGCCCCGATCGCGCAGGCGGAGACGGCACCCAGGGCCACCAGAGCGGTGGCCGCGTGCCGGATCCGCATGGGCACCTCCGAGTTCCCGCACCACGGTGACCGGTCCCGGGGGTGAGGCCCCTGGTGCGGATGTTGTCCGCAGTGGTCTCCGATACATCAACATTATGGGCCCGGGAGGGGATTTCGTTACGCCTCGCCGGGCAGGGGGTGATATAGGTCACCCCCGGACGGTGGTCGGGGTGCACGGTCCGGGACACGCGGGCCGGGGCGGCGGGGCATGGTCGAGAGCCGTGCGGGGTCACGCGTCGGAGCCCGCTGGCATACTCGCCGACAGGGCTCCGGCGCCGACGCCGCCGGACGCGCCCGAGATTTGCGCCCAGGAGGAGACCCATGCCCGCCACCCCGCCCCTGAAGCTGGGCTACAAGGCCTCGGCCGAGCAGTTCGGCCCGCGCGACCTCGTGGAGTACGCGGTGCTCGCCGAGCAGGCGGGCATGGACTCGGCCACCGTCTCGGACCACTTCCAGCCGTGGCGGCACGACGGCGGGCACGCCCCCTTCTCGCTGTCCTGGATGACGGCCGTCGGGGAGCGCACCGAGCGCCTGCAGCTCGGCACGTCCGTCCTCACGCCCACGTTCCGCTACAACCCGGCCGTCCTCGCCCAGGCCTTCGCCACCATGGCGTGCCTCTACCCCGGGCGGGTGTTCCTCGGCGTGGGCACCGGCGAGGCGCTCAACGAGATCGCCACCGGGCACCGCGGGGAGTGGCCGGAGTTCAAGGAGCGCTTCGCCCGGCTGCGCGAGTCGGTCCGGCTCATGCGCGCGCTGTGGACCGGCGAGACCACCAGCTTCGAGGGCGACTACTACTCCACCCGCGACGCCTTCCTCTACGACGTCCCCGACGAGGGCGTGCCCGTCTACGTGGCCGCGGGCGGCCCGGTGGTGGCCAAGTACGCGGGCCGCGTGGGCGACGGGTTCATCTGCACCTCCGGCAAGGGCATGGAGCTCTACACCGACAAGCTCCTGCCGGCCGTCGAGGAGGGCGCCGGGATCAACAACCGCGACGCCGCGACCATCGACCGGATGATCGAGATCAAGATCAGCTACGACCCCGACCCCGCGGCGGCGCTGGAGAACACCCGCTTCTGGGCGCCGCTGAGCCTGACCCCCGAGCAGAAGCACTCGGTGGACTCCCCGCGCGAGATGGAACGCCTGGCCGACGAGCTGCCGATCGAGCAGGTGGCCAAGCGGTGGATCGTCGCCTCCGACCCGGACCAGGCGGTGGAGCAGGTCAAGCAGTACGTCGACGCCGGCCTCAACCACCTCGTCTTCCACGCCCCCGGCCACGACCAGAAGCGCTTCCTGGACCTGTTCGCCACGGACCTCGCGCCGCGTCTGCGGGAGCTCGCGTGAGCGCCGGCGGCAACGGCACCGGGTCGGTCGGCCCGGCCCCCGACGACCGCGCCGACCTCACGGGCCTGGAGGGGCTCCTCGCAGCCACGGACTCCGTGCGCGTCCTGCGCTACCCGCACGAGACCGAGCCGGACGAGGAGGGACAGACCACGGAGTGGCACTGCGACGTCGTCGTCGTCGACGGGGTCCCCGCCGCCGGCTTCACCACCTACGCCACGGTGGGCGCCCGCGTGCTCCCCACCAACGTCTCCACCCCCGAGGGCCGGGAGATCCGGACCGAGTTCGTCACGGTGGGCCGCACCGGGCACCGGGCGATGGCCGACGTGCTCGACGCGTGTGCCCTGGCCGTGGCCACCGGCTCCATCCACGTGCAGCCCGGCGCGCCGATCCCCAACGCCGTGGGGCTCATCGAGCCGGGGCGCCGCTGCGAGCACCTCGTGCTCACCCCGCCTTTCCTCTGGCCCGACCTGCAGGTGGTGGACGAGACCGGCGGCCCCGACGGCACCGGCCCGCTGCTCACGCGCCTGCAGGCCGTGCCCATCACGACGGCGGAGATGAAGCTGCTCGCCACCGAGGGGTCCGACGCGCTCTTCGGGGCGCTCGACGCCGGCGGTGCCGACGTCACCGATCCGGACCGCCCGAGCGTGGCATAGGCGCCGCGTGCTCACCCGGATCGTGGACACCGCCGCGGGCCCGGTGCTCGTGGAGGCCACGGCGGAGGGGATCGCGCGACTGGAGTCCGTGGCGCCCGGCACCGTCGTGCCGGGGAC
>DUTZ01000456.1 GCA_012841845.1 Actinomycetales bacterium
CCGCGGCCGCGGCGAGGCTGCGGCCCGGCACCCACTCGCTCACGACGATCCCGCCGGCCCGCCCGCGGATCACGTCGAGGACCCGGGCGAGGCCGTCGGAGTAGAGGCCGGTGAGCGCGACGGTGCGGTCGAGGACGCCGGTGGCCGAGCCGGGCGGCTCCTCCCCCGGCAGCGGGTCGACGAAGGTCAGGGCTACGTCGCGGTCCAGCCGCTTGTCGTGTGCGCGCCAGAAGGCCTGGCCGGCCACGCCGCCGTGGGCCTCGAGGAGCTGGTAGCGCCCGCCGGCGACGAGTCCACCCGCCGCGAGCCGGGGCGGCGGGGCGGCGGCACCCCGCCCGTCGCCGTTGGCCTCACCCACCCGCTGTCCTCCTCGGTGACCGGGCCCGTCGCGCGACGGGCCCTCGTTACCCGGACGAGTCTACGTTCCCCCGGGCGCATGCCTCACTAACGCCTCAGCCGCCCCACCAGGCCCCTGAGCACGGGGGTGACGGACTCGAGCTCGGGCAGCCGGGAGCGCCACAGGACCAGGCCGGTCACCGCGAGGGCGATCACCCCGGCGACCGCCGCCCGCAGGACGAAGCCGGGGCTGCCGAGGGCGTCGGTGACGAGGTGCCACGGCAGGATCGCGTCCACGGCGAGCGCGACGAGCGCGCCGACGGCGGACGCCCCGAGCGTCCACGCCGCCGAGCGCGCGGTCTCGCGGCCCCGCAGCGGGCCGAGCGCCCGGCGCAGCAGGACGTAGCCCGCCACGGCGCCCACGATCCAGCCCATCCCGTTGGCCAGCGCCAGCCCGATCACGACGTGCGAGCGCTCGTCCGTGACCGCGGGCACGAGCAGCGAGAGGACCACGCGGACGGCGGTCACCGCGAGGATCATCGCCGTGGGCGTCCAGTAGTCCTCGCGCGCGTAGAACACGCGCTGCTGGAGCAGGACGATCGCGTACGGCACGAGCGTGAAGGCGCCGAAGGACAGGGTGAGGCCGAGGATGTGCGCGCGGTCGGCGTCGAAGTTGCCGTAGCGGAAGAGCGCCGTGGCGATGGTGGGGCCGAACGCGGTCATGAACGCGATGATCGGCAGGAGCCCGAACATCGACAGGCGGGTGCCCAGGGAGATGTCGCGCACCACCGCGTCGTTGCGGCCGGCCACCCCGTTGTCCGCCAGCCGCGGGTTGATCGCGGTGAGCAGGGTGACGCCGATGATCCCGTACGGGACCTGCAGCAGCAGCCAGTGCGTCTGGTAGATGGCGATGGCGGCCTCGTCGGCGGCCGCGCCGATCCGGTTGGTCATGACCAGGCCCACCTGGGAGATGAGCACGTAGGCGAACCCGGCGAGCGCGCTGCCGCCGAACTGCCTGAGGCGCGGGTCGATCCCCCAGAGCGGGCGCAGGTCCACGCCCACCCGGCGCAGCGACGGCACCAGCACGAGCGCCTGCACCACCACGCCGGCGGTCGTGCCCAGGCCCAGCAGGAGGATCGCGGGGCTGAGGATGTTGACCGGGGCGGCCGGGTCGAGCCCGCTGCCGACCACCGCGAACAGCACGAGGGTGGCGATCGCGACGAGGTTGTTCCACACCGGGGCCCAGGCGCCGGGGGCGAAGACCCCGTTGTAGTTGAGGACCGCGAGCAGGACGGAGAAGACGCCGTAGAAGAAGATCTGGGGAAGGAGCAGGAAGGCGAACGCCGTGGCCAGGTCGGTGTTGACCTCGCCGTCACCCAGGTTGAGCTCGGTGAGCAGGGGGGCGCACGCCACCGCGACCACCGTGGCCCCGAACGCCACCACGGCCGCCAGCGTGAGCAGGCGTCGGACGAACATCACCCCGCCGTCGGCGTCCTCCTGGGCGGAGCGCGCGAGCAGCGGGATGAACATGGCGGTGAGCACCGAGCCCAGGACGAGCTCGGTGATCATGTTGGGCAGCGTGTTGGCGGTGTTGAACGCCGACGCCACCGCGGGGCCGAGGACGGCCAGGATGAGGATCATCCGGACGAAGCCGGTCACGCGGCTCGCGAGGTTGGCCACCGCCATGGAGCCGGTGGACCGCATGAGCGAGGCGTCGGAGGAGTCGCGGGTGGCCCGCCCCGTGCCGCCGCCGGGGGTCGCGCCGGGCGCACCGCCGGGAC
>DUTZ01000457.1 GCA_012841845.1 Actinomycetales bacterium
CCACCGTCGCCGGCCACACCGCCGCCCCCGCGGTCCACGCGCAGTCGGCCGAGCCGCTGCCGCCGATGTGCGGCGGGTGGCGGGCCGACCCCGTCGTCGCCGGGATGGGGCCGCTGGAGAACCTCGCCTTTGACGGCCGGGGCGGCATGCTCCTGTCCGAGCAGTCGGCAGTGGACCCGGCCGCCGGCACGGTGTGGACCGTGCGTCCCGACGGCTCACCGGCCTCGCGCGCGCTCTACGTGGCCCGCACGTTCGACCCGGTCACCACCGTCGAGCGCATCCCCGTCGACGGGTCGCCGACCCCGCCCGCGTCCTACCGCTTCCCCGGATGGGGTCCGGCCAACGCCGCCGACGACCTCGCCGTGGGGCCCGACGGCGCCGTGTACGTGACCCACAACGTCGGCGCCCGGGTGGTGCGGATCGAGCCCGGGACGGGCGCCACCTGTGTCGTGGCCGACCACCTGTGGCTCGCCTCGTCGGTGCGCCCCGGTAGCGGGCCCGGGTGGGACCCGCACGCCCTCTACGTCACGAGCCTCGCCGGCACCGTCACCGCGCTGACCCGCGACGGCTGAGCCCGGGCCCGGGGTCGGCCCGGCCGCCGCTCAGACCTGGGCGCCCATGACGCGGCGTCGCGACGCCGACAGCAGCATCGCCTTGGGCAACTCCCGCGCGGCCCTGGGCAGCCGGCGGTACACCGCCGACGAGGCCCGCATGATCGCGTCGAAGCGCCGCTGGTCGCGCGGGCTCCAGGGGAACCCGTAGGCGTCGCGTAGGGCGTCCGGCAGCAGGCCGACGGTGCAGAACCGCAGGAGGCGGAACACCGGCCGCACCGGCAGGGGGCGCGAGGCCGGGTCGAGCAGCCGGTGCCCGTAGTCGGCCACCCGCGGGTCGAGCTCGATCCCGTCGAGGGTGCGCGCGACGTAGGCGTCGTACGCGGCGCGGTCCTCCGGCCACAGCTCGGCGGGCACCTGGAGCGAGGTGCCGTAGGTCTGGAACTGCTCGTACAGCCGCTCGGCGGCGGCGTCGTCCATCGGGCCGAACATCCGCTGCCACATGTCGCGGCCGCCGTAGTACATGCAGCCGGCCACCCAGAGCTGCAGCTCCGGGTCGAAGGCGTTGTACGCCACCGCGTCCCCCTCGGCGGAGCGGACCGGCCCGTGCGCGCGGTTGACCATGCGGATCACCGCCCTGCGCTCGTTGGGCGTGCCGAACGCCACGAGGTAGATGTACGCCGTGGTGTTGCGGAAGCGCCCCACCGGATCCCGCAGCGCACGGCTGTGGTCGGCCACGCCGAGCCCCACCGGCGTCAGGGCGATCTCCATGAGGAAGCGGCGCGGAGCCCCGGCGAGGAACGAGGCGTCGCCGATCACGTCCTCGAGCGTGGGCCCCTCGGCGGTGCGGACGGCGGTGTCGGTGGCCATGATCCCACCCTAGACCACTCACATATATCTGACACGAGATGTGCCGTCCTGCTGGGCGGTCGGCGCGTCAGACCGTGAGCACCAGCCCCGAGGTCGGCACGCCGGTGCCGGCGGTCACGAGCAGCTTCTCGGCGCCGTCGACCTGGTTCACCGAGTCGCCGCGCAGCTGCCGCACGCCCTCGGCGATGCCGTTCATCCCGTGGATGTACGCCTCGCCGAGCTGGCCGCCGTGCGTGTTGAGCGGTAGGCGGCCGCCCACCTCGAGGGCGCCCGGCTCGCGGACGAGGTCCTTGGCCTCGCCGCGGCCGGCGAAGCCCAGCTCCTCGAGCTGCATGAGGACGTAGGGGGTGAAGTGGTCGTAGAGGATCGCCATGTCCATGTCGTCCGGTCCGAGCCCCGACTGCGCCCAGAGCTGGTCGCCGACGATCTTCATCTCCGGCAGGCCGGCGAGCTCGGGGCGGTAGTACGAGGTCATGATGTACTGGTCCGGCCCGGAGCCCGACGCGGCCGCGGCGATCGAGACCGGCGCATGCTTGAGGTCCCTGGCCCGCTCCGGCGTCGTGACCACGATCGCCACGCCGCCGTCCGACTCCTGACAGCAGTCCAGCAGGTGTAGGGGCTCGGCGATGTAGCGCGAGTTCTGGTGGTCCTCCAGCGTGATGGGCTTGCCGTAGAAGAACGCGGCCGGGTTCTCGGCCGCGTGCTTGCGGTCCACCACCGCGATCCGGCCCAGGTCCTCGCTCGTCGCGCCGTACTCGTGCATGTAGCGCTGCGCGACCATGGCCACGAACCCGGCCGGGGTGCTCAGGCCGTGTGGGTACGAGAACGCGTTGTCCGTGCCCGAGGAGTTGACCTGCTGCACCAGCGCCGCGTTGACCTGCCCGAACCGCATACCCGAGCGCTCGTTGAACGCGCGGTAGCAGACCACGACCTCGGCCACGCCCGTCGCCACGGCCATCGCGGCCTGCTGCACGGTCGCGCACGCGGCGCCGCCGCCGTAGTGGATGCGGGAGAAGAAGTTGAGCTGCGGGATGCCGGCGGCGCGGGCCACGGCGATCTCGGTGTTGGTGTCCATGGTGAAGGACACGAGGCCGTCGACGTCCTCGGGCGTCAGGCCCGCGTCCGCCACGGCGGCGCGCACGGCCTCGGCGGCCAGGCGCAGCTCGGAGCGGCCCGAGTCCTTGGAGAAGTCCGTGGCGCCGATCCCGACGATCGCGGCCTTGTCGGAGAGGGCTCTGTCGGAGAGCGTGCTCATCGCGGGTCTCCCTTCATGTAGAGGGTCACGGTGGACGTGACGTGGGCACCCAGCGAGTCGGTGCCCACGATCTTGAGGGTGACCAGATCGTCGTCGTCGATCCCGGTGACCTCGCCGGTCAGGGTGAGGGTGTCGTAGGCGTACCACGGCACCCCGAGGCGCAGCTTGATCGAGGTGATCCGCGCCTTCTGCCCCGCCCAGTCGGTGACGTACCGCTGGACGAGTCCGGTGTCGGTGAGGATGTTGACGAAGATGTCCTTGGAGCCCTTGGCGTGCGCGAGGTCGCGGTCGTGGTGCACGTCCTGGAAGTCGCGCGTGGCCAGGGCGGAGGCCACGATGAACGTGGGCGTGCCCTCGATCGCCAGCTCGGGCAGGGTGTCCCCCACCGCCACGGCGGGCGGCTCCGCGGGGCAGATCACGCGGTCGGTGGTGGCGTCGGTGCTCACTTCGCGGCCTCTTCCTTCTGCTCGGGCATCTGGCGCTCGACGGGCGCCGCGCCCGCCGGCCGCCACGCGTACAGCGTCCACGGCTCGGTGCCGAACGTGGCGTCCTCGGACTCGTCGCCGGGCATGTCGAGGAACTCCACCTCGACGTCCATGCCGATACGGACCTCGGCCGGGTCCACGTCGCGCAGCTCGCCGAGCATGCGCACGCCCTCCTCGAGCTCGACGAGCGCGATGACGAACGGGAACCTCGTGCGACCGGGCACGCGCGGGGCGTGGTGGGTGACGAAGCTGAACACGGTGCCGCGGCCGCTCGCCACCACGTAGTCGGTCTGCTCGGCCTTGTCCTTCCACAGCGCCGGCACGGGCGGGTGCTGCAGCGAGCCGTCCTCGCGCTGCTGGATGCGCAGCTCGTGGGCCCTGACGCCGTCCCAGAAGAACCGGGTGTCCTGGCTGACGGAGGGGCGCAGGACCTTGCCGACGACGAGGTCGTCGGTCGCCGAGCCGGAGGCGGCCACGATGCGGTCCGCCGGGGCCTCCTGCGCGGCGGCCGCCTTCTTAGCCGCCGGCCGGAACTTGAGGATCCGGAAGTCCATCTCGGCCACGACCTCGTCGCCGACGCGCCAGTAGTTCTTGGTGGTGAAGAACCAGCCCTCGCCGAGCCCCGTGGTCTTGGGGCCCACCACGTCGGTGAGCACCGACTGGATGGTGACCTCCTCGCCGGGGCGCGTGTAGCGGTGGTAGACCGAGTCGCAGTTGGTGGCCACGACGGAGGTGAAGCCCTCGGCGTCGAGGATGTCGGTCATGCGGCCCAGCGGGTCGTCGGCCTCGCGGGTCTTACCCAGGCCGCGCATGGTCCACACCTGCGCCATCGCCGGCGGGGCGACGATCCCGTCGTGTCCGGCGGCGCGCGCGGCCTCCTCGGACTCGTAGATCGGGTTGGCGTCGCCGATCGCCTCGGTCCAGTTGCGGATCATGGGCGTGTTGATCGGGTCGCGGCCCGCGCGGCGCGCGCTGCCGCCCTCGGCGCGGACCTGCTCGGCCGCGGCGAGAATCCGCTGCGCCTGGTCGGCGCCTGCCTGGTCGTCACTCATGGGTGCCTCTCTTCGTTCC
>DUTZ01000458.1 GCA_012841845.1 Actinomycetales bacterium
AGCAGGCCTGGCCGATGCTCGCGCACATCCTCAAGTACTACAACGACGGCGGCCGCATCGCCCGCGTCGACTACCCGACCGCGGCGAAGATCATCCAGGCCAAGGAGGGGCGCGCCCAGGTCATGCGCTCCGACGTGGTGATGAACGAGATCGTCACCTGCAACGAGACCGCCGCGCCCGCGGATGTCCTCGGCGTGGTGGGCGCCAAGCTCGACCAGTACACGGGCGGCAACAAGCTCGCGGCCCGGGCTGCCGTCGAGCGCGCCGGCGACGACTGCGTGGGCTGGAACCCCGTCGCCCAGACCATCCACCCGAACGGCGACCGCCTCGAGCAGAAGCCGCTCGTCCTGCACTCCGAGAAGGACGCGGTCACCCCGATCGCCGGCGGGCACCGGGTCGCCGAGCTGCTCGGCGGCACGCTCGTCACCGTGGGCGGCGGCGAACACGGCACCTTCCGCACCGGCAACACCGCCGTCGACGACGTGGTGATGCAGTTCCTCGAGCAGGGCACCGTCGAGACGGACCACGTGCCCGGCAAGCCGTCCCCGGATCCGCTGCCCAAGTGGGACCTCGCCGACCGCGAGGCGGCCGCGCAGCAGGGCATGGCGGCGCAGCAGCAGGGCCTGGCCGCGACGCCGCCCGCCGCGCCGCAGCCCGCGGCCCCCGTGGCCGGTGCCGACGACTGGTACGGCGTCCACCGCGACGCCGGCGCCGCGCAGCAGCAGGTGCAGGAGCAGGTCCAGCAGGTCCAGCAGCAGCTCGACGACGCCCGGGACCGGGCCGAGACGGCCGTGCAGGACGTGGTGGGTCAGGTCGAGGCGGCGGCCACGTCGCTCGTCGCCCCGCAGGCGGCCGCGCAGGGGGCTGAGCAGGCCGCCCCGCAGGCCTGAGCGGCCCGCGCCGGGAGTCTTTGACACACTGGACCCGTGACGTCTGCGAGTGATCCCGCCCCGACCCCGTCCGGCACCGCCGGCACCACCCGCTCGGCGGAGCTGTTCGCCGACGCCCGCGACCTGATCCCCGGCGGGGTGAACTCGCCGGTGCGGGCGTTCGCCAGCGTCGGCGGCACACCCCGCTTCATGCGCGAGGCCACGGGCTCGCGCATGACCGACGTCGATGGCAACACCTACATCGACCTCGTGTGCTCGTGGGGGCCGATGATCCACGGGCACGCCCACCCGGAGATCGTCGAGGCGGTCCGCGAGACGGCCGCCCGCGGCCTGAGCTTCGGCACCCCCACCGAGGGTGAGGTCGAGCTGGCCCGCGAGATCGTCGCGCGCACCTCCGTCGAGGAGGTGCGTCTGGTCAACTCGGGCACCGAGGCCACCATGAGCGCGGTGCGCCTGGCGCGCGGGTTCACCGGCCGCAGCAAGGTGGTCAAGTTCTCCGGCTGCTACCACGGCCACGTGGACGCCCTGCTCGCGGATGCCGGCTCGGGTGTGGCGACGTTCGCGCTGCCGGACTCGCCCGGCGTCACCGGCGCCACGGCCCACGACACGATCGTGCTGCCGTACAACGACGTCGAGGCCGTGCGGCTGACGTTCGCCAACCACGGCGCCGACATCGCGTGCGTCATCACCGAGGCCGCCGCCGGCAACATGGGCACCGTCCCGCCGCTGCCGGGCTTCAACGAGGAACTGCGCCGCCTGTGCACCGAGAACGGCGCGCTGCTCGTCATGGACGAGGTCATGACCGGCTTCCGCGCCGGCGACCGCGGCTGGTGGGGCATCGACGGCGTGGCGGGCGACCTCACCACGTTCGGCAAGGTGATGTCCGGCGGCCTGCCCGCCGCCGCGTTCGGCGGGCGCGCCGACGTGATGAGTGCCCTCGCCCCGGCCGGCCCCGTCTACCAGGCCGGGACGCTGTCCGGGAACCCCGTCGCCGTGGCCGCGGGCCTGACCTCGCTGCGCCTGGCCGACCACTCCTGCTACTACACGCTGCAGACCAACGCGGACCGCCTCGAGGAGCTGTTCCGCAACGCGCTCACCGCGGCGGGTGTCGCACACACCATCCAGCGGGCGGGCACGATGCTCAGCGTCTTCTTCAGCGAGGACCCCGTCACCGACTACGCCGGCGCCAAGGCCGCGGAGACGTACCGTTTCGCCCCGTTCTTCACCACGCTGCTCGACCGCGGCGTGTACGGCCCGCCGAGCGCCTTCGAGACCTGGTTCGTCTCCACCGCACTGACCGACGACGACTTCCAGCACATCGCCGAGGCCCTGCCCGCCGCGGCGGAGGCGGCCGCGGCGGCCACCCCTCCGGAGCAGGATTGATGAACGCACGACGACGCGGGCTGCGCGGCCGGCTCTCCGTACCGACCGCCGGACCGACCTCCCTGCCGATCCCGTTGCGGGGCGAGCACCCGGCACCCGCCGCGGCGCCGCCCTCACTGGGCGCACCCGACCCGGCG
>DUTZ01000459.1 GCA_012841845.1 Actinomycetales bacterium
GCGAGCACCGGGTGGGGCAGGGTGCGGGCCACGTCCTCGAGGCTGCGGCGCGGGTGGAGGCCGGCGCGGGCGACGGCGTCCGGGGTGGTCTCGGCCTCCAGGCCGAGGGGGCGGACGGCCTGCCAGGTGTCGTCGGCGGCGTCCACGACGTCACGCCAGGCGCGGGCGGCCGGCTCGCCCAGGGCGTCCACGTCGGCGTACCAGACGTCGCCGCGGTCGGTGGGGGCGCCCTCGGGGTCGGGGACGAGGTCCAGCCCGTGGAGGCCGAGCGCGCCGGCGGCGGGGCGTCCGGACTTCTTGAACAGGTCGCGCCACGGGGCGGGGAAGTCGAGGGTCTCGCCGAGTTGGGCGCGCAGCGTGTCGGCCCCGCCCGCGTCGACGAGGGTCACGTCGTGGCCCACGCGGGCGAGGCGGACGGCCGCGGCGATGCCGGCGAAGGTGCGGCCGAGGACGGCGACGCGTCCCATCAGGCGGCGGTGGGGTTCTTGCGGCGGCTCAGCCAGCGTTGGTAGGCCAGCCAGCCTCGCCGGATGCGGCTGAAGATGGCCCACAGGGCGATCAGCCCGACCACGAGCAGCACGGCAACGACGACGGCGGCGGCCACGGGGGCCAGGGCGACGAGCGTGGCCACGCCGGTGACGGCGACGTCACCGGCCGAGGAAGCCGCCACGTTCGTGAACGGTTCGGGGGACGTGTTGACCGCCAGGCGCAGCCCCGCCTTGGTGAGGTGGCTGACCAGGGCGGTGATGCCGCCGACCGAGGCCAGGGTGATGGTGGTCAGGTCGCCGGTGGCGCCCGCGTAGATCGCGCCGATGGCCGCGCCGGCGATTGGCCGGATGACGGTGGAGATCGTGTCCCAGGCACTGTCGACGTAGGGGATCTTGTCGGCGATGACCTCGATGAGGCACAGCACCCCGACGATGATGAGCACGTCGGTGCGCTGGAAGCCCGCCGGGATCCCCTCGATGTGTGCGAAGCGGCCCAGCACCCCCAGGACGAGCACCGTGCCCCACGCGTTGATGCCGCTGGCCCAACCCGAGGCGAATGCAGCAGGAAGCATCTCCATGGTTGATCAGCGTAGCGACTAGGGTGGGAGACAGGTCACGCCCACGCGGGCGGACGGATGACCCCCAGGAGGACCGGCCCATGGCCAACCCGCTCGAGTTCATCAAGGGCGTGGACAAGCTCCACGCCTTCTACACCGAACACGTCCGCATGCTGGCGCACGCCTACGACCTCACCGACGAGGAGGCCGCGCACATCCTCGAGACCTACGACTTCCGCAACGTCGCCCGCTCGATCCTGCGCCCACCCCGGGTCGACGTGATGGACGACGCCTTCCGCCAGCAGTGAGGAGGCCGGGGGCGCTCGCTGCCGCGCTCGTCCTCGCCCTGGCGTTGTCGGGCTGCGCCGTCGTCCCGCCCGGGACGCCGGCGCCCACGCCCGCCGTGACCACCCCACCCGGGTTGGCGCCGACGGTGTCACCCACGGCGTCCCCGACCGCCTCACCCGTGCGCCCGTCCTGGGGCGTGGAGACCCTGTCCCACAACGACCCCGCGCTGCCGGTCCACGTGCAGTGGCCGGTCGTGCCGGGGGCCCCGCACCTGACCCGGATGCTGGCCGAGGACCTCACCGCCCGCGAGCAGAGGTTCCTGGCCGGGTCCGTGCCCAACACCGAGGCCCCGCCCGAGCTCCGCGGCACGTGGGAGACCGTGCTGGACGCCCCCGCCTGGGTCGGCGTCCGCGTCGAGCTGTACGAGTTCACCGGGGCCTCCGGCGAGCTGTCGACCCAGGTGCTCTACGGCGAGAAGATGGGCGGGCAGGGGCTGCGCTCGATCGACCTCATTGCCCCGGGCGCCCGCCAGACCGCCGCCGATGCGGTCATCGCCGCGCTGCGCGCGGAGGGCCACGAGGTGCTGGACGAGCTCGCCGTGAGCTCCGACGCCCGGGTGCGCCTCTTCGATGACCTGGTTTTCGGCCCGCGCGGCGAGCTGGAGGTCCGGGTGGGCGAGGGCGTCATGCTGCCGTCCAGCGCGGGCGTCGTCGAGGTCACCCTCGCCCCGTCGGCGACCGACGCGGTGCTGTCCGAGCAGGGGGTCGACGTCCGGGACGCCGCGGTCGGCCTGACCGGTCCCGCCAGCCCGACGCCCGTCGCCGAGGTGGCCCCACCCGCACCCGCGGCGTCCGTGGACTGCGCGGCGGTGGAGTGCGTCGCCCTGACGTTCGACGACGGGCCCGGCCGCCACACCGGACGCCTGCTCGACGACCTCGCGCAGGCCGGGGTGCCCGCCACGTTCTTCCTGCTCGGCACGTCGGCGCGGGCCCAGCCCGACCTGGTGCGGCGGATGGTCGCCGGGGGCCACGAGGTCGGCAACCACACCCTGTCGCACCAGCAGCTCACGAAGCTCGGCGCGGACGCCCAGGCCGCCGAGGTCCGGGGCGGCGCCGAGGCCATCGCGGCCGCCGGCGCCACGCCGACCGTGTTCCGGCCGCCGTACGGGTCCCACGACGCGACCACGCACGCGGAGGCGGGCCTGCCGATCGTCCTGTGGGACGTGGACACCCTCGACTGGAGGACACGCTCGACCGAGGCCACGGTGCGGTCCGCGGTGGGCAACGCGCGGGCGGGGTCGATCGTGCTGCTGCACGACATCCACGAGCCGACGGTGGACGCCGTGCCGGCCATCGTCACCGGCCTGCGCGAGCGCGGCTTCACCTTGGTGACCGTGTCGCAACTGCTGGGCGCGAAGGAACCCGGATCGGTGTCGAGGCGTCGCTGAACTGGGAGGATGGGGCCGACGCACCGTTGAGGAGGCCCCATGTCCCTGACCCAGGACGAGTTGAAGGCGAAGGTCGGCCGCGCGGCCGTGGCGTACGTCGAGCCGGGCACGGTCGTGGGGGTGGGCACCGGTTCGACGGCCGCGCACTTCATCGCCGGGCTGGCCGCGATGTCCGAACCGGTGGCCGGTGCCGTGTCGAGCTCGGAGGAGTCGACCCGGTTGCTGCGGGAGGCCGGCATCCCGGTGCTGGACGCCAACGAGGTCGAACGGCTCGACGTCTACGTCGACGGGGCCGACGAGGTCGACCCCCGCGGGTACCTGCTGAAGGGCGGCGGTGGGGCGCTGACGCGCGAGAAGATCACCGCCGCGCTGGCCGACACCTTCGTGTGCGTCGTCGACTCCTCCAAGGAGGTCGACGTGCTGGGTGACTTCGGGCTGCCGGTGGAGGTGGTCCCGATGGCCGCGGGCGCGATCACGCGCCGGTTCGCGGCCGGGCTGCTCGGGACGGCGGGCGAGGCGCGGCTGCGCCGGGGCGAGGACGGGGAACCGTACGTGACCGACAACGGGCAGCACATCCTCGACGTGCACGGCCTGGCGATCGCCGACCCCCTGGCGTTCGAGGACGAGGTCAACAGCTGGCCCGGCGTCGTGACCGTCGGCGTCTTCGCGCACCAGAAGGCCACCGTGGCGCTGGTCGGGGACGCCTCCGGCGTGCGCACGATCACCTACTGACCGCCTCCTCCCGCCGCCCTTGACGGATTGTCGGAGACCCCTCGTATAGTGGTGACTTCTTCGAACAGGTGTTCGATAGGTGGTCTCGCGGAGGTGGTCATGCGGCGGTACGACGAACCGATCGCGGTGCGGTCGGGCGAGGTGGGCGGCGAGCCCGCCCCGGTGGAGTTCCTGTGGCGGCGGCAGTACTGGCGGGTGCTCGACGTCGAGAGCCGGTGGCGCGAGACCGCCGACTGGTGGTCGAAGCCGTCCGACGACCTGCTGGCCGAGTCCGAGGTGTACCGGGTCGTGGCGAGCTCGGGGCGCACGAGCCTGCCCGGGGTGTACGAGCTGGCCCACCCCGTCGCCGGCGAGGAGTGGTTCCTGCGGGCGGTGGTGGACTGATGTCGGCCGAGTCGCACCCGGGGTGGGAGGCCGCCCCGGACCTGTTCGACGACGTGGCCGCGGCGATCGCGGCGGCGGAGGGCGCGGTGCGCCCCGCCGAGCGGTACCTCGCCGCCCACCGGGCCGCGCTGCGGGTGGCGGCCGGAGTGCTGGCGCGCCGGCGCCCGCGGCTGCGGGAGCGGCGCAGCATCTGGGTCGTGGTCGCCCAGGTCGCGCCCGAGCTGGGGGAGTGGGCGGAGTACTTCGCGATGCTCCAGCTCAAGGTCGAGGCGGTGCAGGCCGGCGCGGTCGGGCTGGTCACCACGCGCGAGGCCGACGACCTGGTGCGGGACGCGCAGGCGTTCGCGGTGGCCGCGCATGCCTGATCCCTTCGTCCACCTGCGCGTGGCGTCCGGGTACTCGTTGCAGTACGGGGCGTCGCACCCCAGCGCGCTCGTCGAGGCGGCGGCCGGCCACGACATGGACACCCTCGCCCTCACCGACCGCGACGGCCTCTACGGGGCGGTCCGGTTCGCCAAGGCCTGCCTGGCCAGCGGCATTGCGCCGGTGGTGGGCGCCGACCTCGCGGTCGAGGGGGCCGGCCGGGCGGTGGTGCTCGCCGAGTCGCGGCGGGGCTGGGGGTCGCTGTGCCGGCTGGTCACGGCCACCCACGCGCGTGGCGAGCGGGGTTCGCCGGTCACGACGCGGGCGCTGGTCGGCCAGTGGCGCGACGACGTCGTGGTCGTGCTCGGCCCCGACTCCGACCTCGGCACGGCCCTGGTCGCCCGCGACGAGCGGCGGGCCGAGGCGGTGCTGCGCGCCTGGCTGGAGGTGGTCGAGCCGCACCAGCTGGTGGTCGGGGTCACCAACCACCACGCGCCCGGCGCCGGAGTCGGCAGCGCGCGGCTGGCCGGGCGCATGCTGGCGTTCGCCGACCACCACGGGCTGGCGGGGGTGCTGACCAATGCCGTGCGCATGGCCCGGAAGTCGGACGCCCCGGTCGCCGACGTGCTGGACGCCGCGCGTCGCCTCGTGCCGCTCGACCTGCGCAACGTCGACCGCCGCAACGCCGAGGGGTACCTCAAGTCGGGCAAGGAGGTGCTCGCAACCGCCGAGGAGGTCGCGCTGCTCGCCGGGCGCCGCGACGCGGTGAAGCTGGTCGGCGACACCCGCCACTTGGCGCTGCGCTGCCGGCTCGACCCGATCGCCGACATCGGGCTCGGCGAGCTCCACCTGCCCGAGTTCGAGGTGCTGGCGGCCTCTGCGGGCTCGGCGGTTGCCGAGCTGCGCGCCCGCTGCGAGGCGGGGCTGGCGGCCCGCTACGCCGCGCCGACGGCGTCCGTGCGCGACCGGCTCGACGAGGAGCTGGCCGTGGTCGAGCAGATGGGGTACGCGGCGTACTTCCTGACAGTGGGGCAGGTCGTCGACAGCGTGAGGGAGATGGGCATCCGGGTCGCGGCGCGCGGGTCGGGTGCCGGGTCGCTGGTCAACTACTGCCTGGGCATCTCGGGGGTCGACCCGATCCGCTACGACCTGATCATGGAGCGGTTCCTCTCGCCGCTGCGCCGGGCGCTGCCCGACATCGACATCGACGTCGAGTCCGCGCGGCGGCTCGAGGTGTACGACCGGGTGTTCGCCGACTTCGGCGCCGACCGGGTGGCGGCGGTGGCGATGCTCGACACCTACCGGGTGCGGCACGCGATCCGCGACGTGGGGGCGGCGATGAGCCTGCCCCCGGGCGACATCGACCAGATCGCGAAGTCGTTCCCGCACATCCGGGCGCGCGACGTGCGGCACGCCCTGCGCGAGCTGCCCGAGCTGCGCCGGGCCAACCTCGGCGACGAGCGGCTGCGCGTGCTGTTCGAGCTGGTCGAGGGGCTCGACGGGTTGCCGCGGCACGTGGCGCTGCACCCGTGCGGGGTGATCCTGTCCGACACGACGCTGGGCGACCGCACGCCGCTGGAGAGCTCGTTCGGTGGCTACCAGATGAGCCAGTTCGACAAGGACGACGTCGAGGACCTGGGGCTGCTCAAGCTCGACATCCTCGGCATCCGGATGCAGAGCTCGATGGCGCACGCGCTCGACGAGGTCGAACGGGTCTGTGGGGAGCGCATCGACATCGACGCGCTGGCCCCCTACGACGACCCCGAGGTGTACGCGATGATCAGCCGCGCCGAGACGATCGGCTGCTTCCAGATCGAGTCGCCCGGCCAGCGGGAGCTGGTCGGCAAGTTCTCCCCGAGCGAGTTCAACGACCTCGTCATCGACATCAGCCTGTTCCGGCCGGGGCCGGTGAAGTCCGACATGGTGGCGCCGTTCCTGCGCGCCCGCAACGGGTGGGACGTGCCGCACTACCTGCACCCCGACCTCGTGCCCGCCCTGGCCGAGACCAAGGGCGTCATCGTGTTCCACGAGCAGGTGATCAAGGTGGTGGCCGCCATGACCGGCTGCTCGCTGGCCTACGGCGACGAGGCCCGCCGCGCGCTGGGCTCGCCCGAGGGTCAGGAGGACGTGAAGCGCTGGTTCGTGCCGACGGCCCGGGCTCAGGGGTACGACGAGCGGCTCATCGACGACGTGTGGGCGATCCTGGTCTCCTTCGCGTCCTTCGGGTTCTGCAAGGCGCACGCGGCGGCGTTCGCGCTGCCCACCTACCAGTCGGCGTGGTTGAAGTGGCACCACCCGGCCGCCTTCGTCGCCGGGCTGCTCACCCACGACCCGGGCATGTACCCCAAGCGGCTCATCCTCGCCGAGGCCCGCCGCATGGGCGTGCCGGTGCTCGGCCTCGACGTCAACACCTCCGGCGGGGTCTACCGGGTGGAGCGGGCGGAGGTCCCCGGGCCGGGTGGTGGGTCGACCCTCGGCGTCCGGCTGGCGCTGACCGACGTGAAGGGCATCAGCGCGGGCGAGGTCGAGCGCATCGTGGCCGGCCAGCCGTACGCGGGGCTGGTCGACTTCTGGCAACGGGCGCGCCCGGGCTCCGACGTGGCCGAGCACCTGGTGCTGGCCGGCGCCTTCGACGCGCTCTACGGCATCGGGTCGGCGCGCGGGCTGGGGGCGCGCGGCCGGGTCACCCGCCGCGACCTGCTGCTCACCCTGGCCGACCTCGAACGCCTCGACCGGGCCGGTGCCGTCGTCGAGGGTGAGGAAGA
>DUTZ01000460.1 GCA_012841845.1 Actinomycetales bacterium
AGCAGCGCGGCCTGCGCGGCGCGCGCTCGCTCCGCGGCCTTCTCGGCCCGCGGTCCCGCCTCCCGCGCGGCATCGGCGTCGACCCGGTCCGCGACCGCCACCACGGTCTGCTCGAGCAGGACGAACACCCCCATGTAGACCAGGCCGAAGGCGACGTCGGTCAGCCTGGCGGCGGCGATACCGTGCGGGGAGGAGACGGCGTTCTCGACGAGGCTGCCGCCGTGCAGCACGACGAACGCCGTCCACAGCGGCACACCGCGGAGGAACGTCGGGAGCAGGAGCAGCGTCCCGCCCCCGAACGCCACGAACCACAGCATCGCGGCCTCGTGCGGGGTGCCGTCCCACGCGAATGGCCAGGTCGCCACGAGGAGCGCGAACAGCCCGAGCTGGAGTGCGGCACCCGCCACCGCGGCGCGCTGCCGGCGCAGGAGGGCACCGAGCACCGTGGCGGCCGCGACGCCGCCGAGTGCCGACGCGAGCCCGTCGAGCCACCAGCCGCCTGGCCCGGTCCCGTTCTGCAGCCGGATCTCGTCGATCTGGGAAAGCAGCGCGGCGAGGCTGAGGACGGAGATGAAGACCGCGATCTGTGACCTGATCCGCAGCCCGAGGTAACCCCGCATGCTCAGAACAGCGCCCCCTGCGCCTCGTCCACCGGCGCCGCCCCGCCCACGGGCCGGCCCGGCCGCACGTCGGCGAGCAGCTCCTCGAGCTGCGCGAACGGCACCAGCTCGAGGCCCTTCTTGCGGGCGAAGGCCGCGCGGCCGCGCACGGCGTTCGGCGCGTCGCACACGGCCAGGGAGGTGCGGGAGGAGATGCGGTCGGCCACGTAGAGCCCGGCGTCGACGACGAGGCCCACGATCTCGTCCGGGTCGCGATCGACGTCGGGTGTAAAGACGACCTCCATGCCCTGCACGAGCGTCCCGCCGCGGCGCAGTCGCCCGGCCGGCCGCCAGTGCCGCGGCGCGGACAGGGCGTCGGCCCACACGCGGGAGACGAGGAAGCCGGTGTCGGGGTGGGCCACCATCTGCGCGACCTCGCGCACCGCCGGCGCCACCTCCTTCTCCGCGGCGGTGCGCAGGAGCCCGGCGAACACCCCGGCCAGGACCAGGGCGTCGTCGTGGGCGTCGTGCGCCGCCCGCTGCTGCACCCCGTAGTGGGCGGCGAGCGTGCCGAGCTTGAGGTCGGCGGTGGACAGGTGCAGCCGGCCGGCGAGGTCGAGGGTGCACAGGAACCGCTCGAGCGGAACCTGCGTCCCGGCGCGGCGGGCCTCGGCGGCGAGGAACGAGGTGTCGAAGGCGGCGTTGTGGGCGACCATCGTGCGCCCGTCGATGATCCGCGCCAGCTCGCCCGCCACGTCCGCGAAGCGCGGCTTGCCCGCGAGCAGGGCCGGCGTCAGCCCGTGCACGTGGACCGGCCCCGGGTCGACGCCGGGATTGAGCAGGGTCGCGAACTCCTCCACGACGCCGCCCTCGTCGTCACACACCACCGCCGCCACCGACAGCACCCGGTCGAGCGCCGGCCGCATGCCGGACGTCTCGACGTCCACCACCACCCACCGACCGTCCATACCGCCCATCGTCGCAGACGTCCCCGACAGCCTTCACCGCGCCGTTCCCGGATCGTCACATCGGCGTTCTACGATCGTCGACACCACCCGCCCCGACCCCGGAGGACCCGTGCCCGCCGCCCACCCGTCCCACGCGCGGCGCCTGCTGCCGCTCGCGCTGGCCACCGTCGGCGTCCTCGTGGTCTCGGGGGCCGTGGTGAGCGTCGTGGACGAGCCGGTGCTGCGGGCCTCGGCCTCCGCCCCCGTCCACACCTCGCAGATCAGCGACACGGACGCCGGCGCCGCGGACGCCGGCGCCGCCCGCAAGCCCGACGGCCGGGTGGAGATCCGCTCGGACTGGACGCCGATGCCCCTGCCGCCCGGCTGGTCCCGCGTGCGGCCGATCCTCGCCTCCGCGGTGGACCAGGCCGCCGACCTGGGCCTGGACCTGACCTACTGCGTGCAGGCGGTGGACGCCGAGGACGAGCGGCACGTGTGCGCGGGCTCCGGGGACGAGATGTACGCGGCGTCGGTGACCAAGATCGCCTACGCCGTCGGCGCCCTCGAGGCGTGGGGCGGGGATCCCGACGCGAAGATCCTGTACGGCGACACCGTCGGGGAGGTGGTGGACGACGCGATCACGGTCTCGGACAACGACGCCGCCGACCGGCTGGTGCGGCTCGCCGCCCTCGGGCCCGACGCGGTCCGGGACGACCCCTTCGACGCGATCAACGCCATCTCCGCCCGCGTCGGCCTGGACGACGCCTTCCACTCCGGGAACTACTACACCCTCGGCTACTGGTCGGCCGACTGGTCACACCTCACCGCCGAGGGCGCGATGCGCTACGTCACCGAACTGGTCCGTGCGGCCGACGGGCGCGCCGAGGCGGGCACCCGGCCGCTCACCACCCCGCGCGTGGCCCGGTACGTCCTGGACGCCATGTACCGCCAGGAGCGCACCACCAAGATCCCGCGCGAGCTGCCCGCGGGCAGCACGGCCAACAAGACCGGGGAGACCGACACCGTGTCGCACGACGTGGGCGTGGTCAACACGGCCTCCGGCCGCTATTCGGTGGTGGCGATCTCCACCGCGTCCGGGCTCTTCGCGGGTCCCGAGGACATCGTCGCCGAGACCACGGCGGCCGTGGTGCGCGCCCTCGGCGGCGGTGCGCGCTTCTGACCGGACACGGCGTCACACGGACGAAACACGCGCCGTCCTAGACTCGTCGCCATGAGTCCCCGCGCGACCTCCGCCCCGGCCTCCCCCACCGGCTCGCCCACGGCCCTCACCGCCCGGGGCCGCGCCGCCTCCGCGGTGGCGCGCCTGGCCACGTGGGCCTCGCGCGTGACGGGCCGGGGCTCGGGCGGCATGATCGGCGGCCTGGTGGCCCTCAAGGTGGACCCGGGGTTGATGCGCCAGCTCGCCGCGGGGCGCCGGACGGCGCTGGTCACCGGGACCAACGGGAAGTCGACGACGACGAGGATGCTCGCCGCGGCCCTGGGTTCGGTCGACCGGGTGGCCTCCAACGCCAACGGCGACAACATGGACGCCGGGATCGTCTCCGCGCTCAACGCCGACCGGACGGCCCCGCTCGCGGCGATCGAGGTGGACGAGCTGCACACCCCCGCCGTCGCCGGCAACACCGATCCCGAGGCGATCGTGCTGCTCAACCTGAGCCGCGACCAGTTGGACCGCGTGGGCGAGATCAACGCGATCGAGCGCCGCCTGCGCGCGGGCGTGGCCGCGCAGCCGCAGGCCACGATCGTGGCGAACTGCGACGACGTGATGATGACCTCCGTCGCCTACGACAACCCGTCGGTCGTGTGGGTGGCCGCCGGCGCCCCGTGGGCCGGGGACTCCGTGAGCTGCCCGCGCACCGGCGAGCCCGTCACCCGGGTCGTCGACGAGGCGGGCGTCGCCCGGTGGCGTTCGGTGGCCCCGCTACCGGATGGTCGCGAGTTCGCGCGGCCGGAACCGGACTGGTGGGTGGACGAGGAGTCCATCCACGGACCCG
>DUTZ01000461.1 GCA_012841845.1 Actinomycetales bacterium
ATCGCGTTCTTCGACGAGTTCTCGACCGCGTCCCCGGCGCTGCAGGCGGCGGCGCTGCGGCCGCTGACGCACTACGAGGTCGGGGCGCTGCAACTGCCCGAGACGGTCTCCTTCGTCGCCGCCGCCAACCCCGCCGACGTCGCCGCCGCCGGCTGGGAACTCGCCGCCCCCACCGCATCCCGGTTCGTCCACCTCGACTGGGGGATGCCCTACGAGGTCTATGCCGAAGGGCTCGTCACCCGCACCTGGCCGACCATGCCCGTCTATCCCGAGCCGCTCACCTATCAGCGCTGCCTCGAAGAGGAGTTCGTCCTCGTCGCCGGCTATCTGAGCGTGCGCGAGTCGCAACTGTCCGCGATCCCCAAGGACGTCGCTGAACGCGGTGGCGCCTTCCCCACGCCGCGGACCTGGGACTACGCCGCCCGCCTGTCCGCGTTCGCCCGCGCCGTCGGCGCCCCCGCCGAGGTCCGGTTCCTCCTCGTCGCCGGCTGCGTCGGCGCCGCCACCGCTCACGAATACCTCCGCTGGGCCAACAACCAGGACCTGCCCGATCCCGAATCCCTCCTCGCCGCACCGGAATTCAGCGACTTCACCGGTATGCGCGCGGACCGGGTCTACCTCTGCCTCCAGGCGGTCCTCGCGGCCGTCTCCCGCGACCCGAGCCCGCAACGGTGGACCGCAGCCATCGAGGTCTGCGTCCGCGCCGCCGAGGCGGTCGGCATCGACCCCGCCGTCCCCGCCGTACGCGGCCTCATGCGACCCGGGATGCGACCCGCCGGCACGCCCGTCCCGCCATCGATCAAGGTGTTCGCGCCCACCCTCCTCATGGCCGGACTGCTCCCGAAGAGCGCTTGATGAGCGGCCTGGACCTCGACAAGATCGCCGCCGCCAAACTCTGGCTCATCGGCACGCCGGCCGGGCAGGAGAGCGGGCCGGAGGTGCCCCGCGACCTGCCCTACCTCGCGACCGGGCTCTATGCGCTCATCGCCGTCCCCGAGGAACACGTGCCACGGATGACGTGCGACGAATGGTGGCGTATCTACGTCAACCCGGCCTGGCTCACCGCCGCGACGGTCCCCGAGGTCGGCGCTGAACTGGCCCACCTGCTCTGGCACCTCCTCGCCGAACACGCCACCCGCGCCCGCGACCAGGACGTCGACCGCTCCACCGCCAAGGCCTGGGACTACTGCGCCGACTTCACCATCGCGCACACCCTCGAACCAGACCTGCTCCGGCCACCGGAGCTGCCGACCGCACAGAGCCGCGGCTACCCGGTCGGGCGCTCGGCAGAGGAGTACTACGCCTTCTTCGTCAAGGCCGACACCCAGGCGAGCCAGGGCACCGGACCCCTAGGTCCCGGCGAGGGCTGTGGATCGGGCGCGGACGGCATACGACGTGAGCATGAGCAGCCACCGGACACCGACCTCGGCGCCGTCTCCACCGTCGAGGCCGCGGTGATCCGCGAACGGGTCGCGATCGACTATCGCGACCACGCCCGACAACGCGGCACCGACCCGGCCGGCCTGCTGCGCTGGGTCGACCAGATCCTCACCCCGCACGTGCCGTGGGAGCCGCTGCTCTCCGGTGCCGTGCGCCGCGGGATCGGGTGGGCGGCCGGACGAGGGGACTACACGTATACCCGGCCCTCGCGGCGGGCCGGCACGCTGCGCGGCGTCATCCTCCCCGGCCAGCACCGCGCCGTCCCCCGCGTCTCGATGGTCATCGACACCTCCGGCAGCGTCGACGACGACATGCTCGCCCGGGCTGTCGCCGAGGTCGACGCCGCCATCGCCGCCCTCGGACTGCCCGGCTCGTACGTCACTGTGCACGCGGTCGACGCCGCCGTGCACACGACCCGCGCGGTGCGCAGCGCTCGCCGGGTGGAGCTCGTCGGCGCCGGCGGGACCGACCTGCGGATCGGGCTGCGGGCCGTCGAGGAGGAGCGGCCCCGACCCGATGTCGTCATCGTCTTCACCGACGGTTTCACCCCCTGGCCCGCGACCCCGCCGCCGGGCGCCGCGGTCATCATCGCTCTCCTCCGGCGCCGCGACTGGCCGCTGCCCGAGACCCCGTCCTGGGCGACCGTGGTCGAGTGTGTCGTGGACTGACCGTTGGGTGATCGACGCCGGGTCGGGGTCTGATCGGGGTCCCAGTCCGCTGCCGGGGTCCGTTGACGGATGGTTTTGGGCCCGCCTTTTGACGAAAAGCGGGCCCAAAACCATCCCTCGACCGGGGCGGTGGCGGGTGGACGCGGTCAGGCGCGCGTCTCGACGACCACGCCCGGCGGCACCGGCCGGGGCGCTGCGTCCTTGAGGGTCCCTTCGAGCCAGTCAC
>DUTZ01000033.1 GCA_012841845.1 Actinomycetales bacterium
ACCCGAGCCCGCCACCCGACCCGAGCCCGCCGCCCGAGTGCCCCGCCCACCCCGGCTGCCGTTCCCCGCGCGGATGTCCGGATCGATCGAGTACCGCCGCACGAGCGCCTGCCACACGATCGGCCCGCCCACGACCAGCACCAGGGTGATCGCCCCGATGAGCAGCGGCGAGGCGCCGAGCATGGCCGAGCCGGTCACGGCGAGGACGATCGTGATGCCGCGGCGGATGATCCCCTGCGGCACGCGGCCGGCGAACTGGGAGCCGACGACGGTGCCGATCATGCCGCCGACGAGCAGCGGCAGGAGCAGGTTCCAGTCCACGCCGGTCACCAGGACGTGCCCCACGGCCGCGGCGATCACCAGCGGCACGGCCTGCACGAGGTCCGTGCCCACGAGCCGCAGGGCCGACAGCGTCGGGTACAGCAGCATGATGCACATCATGATGATCGTCCCGGAGCCCACCGAGGTGATGCCCACCATGAGCCCGCCGACCACGCCGACGAGCAGGGTGAGCAGCGGCTTGACCGGCGGGTCCGGGTCGTCGCCGGTCCGGATCCGGCCGGCCATCTCGAAGAAGGCGCGCAGGAAGTAGGCCGACGACGCGAGGATCAGCGTCACGCCGATCGCCTTCTTGAGCACCCCCTGGACGTCATCGGCCCCCACGGCGTGGACGAGCCAGGCGCCGGCGTAGGCGCACGGCACCGACCCCACCACCAACCAGAAGGCGATGCGCAGGTTGGGTTTGCCGTGCCGCCAGTGCACGCCGGCGCCGACGACCTTGTTGACCGCGTTGACCACGAGGTCGTTGGCCACGGCCGCGGTGGGCGGGATCCCCACGAGGATGAGCGCGGGCGTCATCAGCGCGCCGCCGCCCATCCCCGTCAGGCCGATCACCACGCCGATGACGGCGCTGACGACCAGCAGACCGAGCGCGTCGGTCGTGAGCAGGGCCTCGGGCACGCGCTCAGACGCCCAGGATCGTGGAGACGATCCGCTGCGCGACCTCGGCCGCGGTCCCGTCCTCCGGCCGGATGTGCAGGTCGGGCGTGAGCGGCGGCTCGTAGGGGGCCGAGATGCCGGTGAACTCCGGGATCTCGCCGGCGCGTGCCCTGGCGTAGAGGCCCTTGGGGTCGCGGGCCTCGCACTCGGCGAGCGGGGTGTCCACGAACACCTCGGTGAAGGGCAACTCGGCTCCGGTGTGCACGGCGCGCGCGGCGTCCCGGTCGGCCCGCATCGGGGAGATGAGGGAGCACACGACGACGACGCCGGCGTCGGCGAACAGCGCGGCCACCTCGGCGGTGCGCCGGATGTTCTCGGCGCGGTCCTCGGCGGAGAAGCCGAGGTCGGCGTTGAGTCCGTGGCGCAGGTTGTCGCCGTCGAGGATGTAGGCGGGCCGCCCGGCCTCGATGAGCAGCCGCTCTACTTCTGTCGCGATGGAGGACTTGCCGGACCCCGACAGGCCGGTCAGCCACAGGGTGCGCCCCTGGCCGCGGTCGGCGCGCTGGACGGCGCCGGCGTGCCAGACCACGTTGGACCCCTTGGCCGCCGGCCCGATGATCATTCCCGCACCCACCGTGTTGCCGGTCGCCTCGTCCACGAGGATGAACGCGCCGGTGTCGCGGTTGCGGCGGTACGGGTCGTACATGAGCGGCGTCTGGGTCCTCAGCCCGATCCGCCCGATCTCGTTGAGCTCGAGGGAGGTGGCCGCCTGGTCGCGGTGCAGCGTGTTGACGTCGAGCCGGTACTCGAGGCCGGTGACCACGGCCTTGGAGTCGCGGGTGGTGTGCTTGACGAGGTACCGCGTGCCGGGGGTGAGCGTGCTGTCGTCGGCGAACCAGCAGACCATCGCCTCGAGCTCGGTGCCCTGGTGGGGCCGGTTGCCCGGGCGGGCGAGCATTTCGCCTCGGATGATGTCGATCTCGTCGTTCAGGGCGATGGTCACCGCGGCGGGCGAGGCCGCCTCGTCGAGCTCGGCGCCGCCGGGGCCCCAGATGGCCTTGACGGTAGAGGCCCGGCCGGAGGGCATGACGACGACGTCGTCACCGACCTTGATGATGCCGCCGGCGACGGTCCCGGCGAACGACCGGTGGTCGAGCCCGTCGGCGCGCTGGGGGCGGATCACGTACTGGACCGGGAACCGCACGTCGGTGAGGTTGCGATCGGAGGCGATGTGGACATTCTCGAGGTGGTCGAGCAGCGCCGGGCCGGTGTACCAGGGCATGGCGTCCGAGCGGTCCACCACGTTGTCGCCCTTGAGCGCGGAGAGCGGCACAAAGGTCACGTCGTGCACCTCGAGCTTGGCGGCGAAGTCGGTGAACTCGGTGCGAATGGCGTCGAAGGTGGCCTCGTCGTAGTCCACGAGGTCCATCTTGTTGACGGCAACGACCAGGCGTGGGATGCCGAGCAGCGCCGAGAGGAAGGCGTGCCTGCGGGTCTGCTCGAGCACGCCCTTGCGGGCGTCCACGAGAATGATCGCGACGTCGGCCGTCGAGGCGCCCGTGACCATGTTGCGCGTGTACTGCACGTGGCCGGGGGTGTCGGCGATGATGAACTTGCGTCGGGGCGTGGAGAAGTAGCGGTAGGCGACGTCGATCGTGATGCCCTGCTCGCGCTCGGAGCGCAGGCCGTCGGTGAGCAGCGCGAGGTCGGTGTACTCGTCGCCGCGCCCCTTGGACGTGGCCTCGATGGAGGCGAGCTGGTCCTCGAAGATCCCCTTGGAGTCGAAGAGCAGGCGGCCGATGAGCGTGGACTTGCCGTCGTCCACCGAGCCGGCGGTGGCGATGCGCAGCAGCTGGGCGTGCTCGCTCATGGCGAGGCCGGTGTCGACGGTCGGCCCGGTGTGGGTGGTGGCGTCGAGGTCGGTGCGGGTGGCGGTCTCCATCAGAAGTACCCCTCCTTCTTGCGGTCTTCCATGCCGGCCTCGGAGATGCGGTCGTCGGCGCGGGTGGCGCCGCGCTCGGTGACGCGGGTGGCGGCCACCTCCGCGACGACGGCGGCGTTGTCGGCGGCGTCGGACTCCACGCACCCGGTGCAGGTGGCGTCGCCGACGGTGCGGAAGCGCACGAGCTCGGTGCGCGCCTCCTCGTGGGGCAGGGTCTCGAGGAAGCGGGTCTTGGCCAGCAGCATCCCGTCGCGCTCGATCACCTCGCGCCGGTGCGCGTAGTAGATGGGCGGCAGGGCGATGTCCTCGCGCTCGATGTACTGCCAGATGTCGAGCTCGGTCCAGTTGCTCAGCGGGAAGACGCGGATGTGCTCGCCCTTGCGGTGTCGACCGTTGTAGAGCTTCCACAGCTCGGGGCGCTGGGCGCGGGGGTCCCAGGCGCCGAAGGAGTCGCGGAAGGAGAAGACGCGCTCCTTGGCGCGGGCCTTCTCCTCGTCGCGGCGGGCGCCGCCGAAGACGGCGTCGAAGCGGTTCTCCTGGATGCCGCGCAGCAGCGCCGTGGTCTGGAGGCGGTTGCGCGAGGCGCCGGGGCCGGTGTCCTCCACGACGCGCCCGGCGTCGATGTCGTCCTGGACGTGGGAGACGACGAGCCGGACGCCGGTCTCGTCGACCACCCGGTCGCGGTACTCGATGACCTCGTCGAAGTTGTGCCCGGTGTCCACGTGCATGAGCGGGAACGGCATGGGCGCGGGCCAGAACGCCTTACGGGCGATGTGGAACATCACCACGGAGTCCTTGCCGCCGGAGAAGAGCATCCCCGGCTTCTCGAACTGCGCCGCGACCTCGCGGAAGATGTGGACGGACTCGGCCTCGAGTGCATCGAGGTGCGAGAGCGTCACCGCCGTCCTGGGCGTCATGCGACCTCCATCGCTCGTGTGACAGGCCACCACCAACAGACCGGTCGGTCTATTCGCGGCTTCGGTGGTCCATCGTGCGCCTGCGGGTGCCCGTGCGCCACATCGACCGGGCGCCCGAGCGTCCGAATGTCGCCTATCCGACGTATCCTGTCGGCTATGCGACACGAACCCACCCGGCGGGTGACGGAGGTCGTGGAGATCCTCGCCGCCGCGCGGGAACCGGTCACCACGACGGCGCTGGCCCGCACCCTCGGCGCGAGCCGGACGACCCTGCACGCCGTGGTCTCCGAGCTCCACGCCCGCGGATGGGCGGAGAAGGCGGCCGACGGCTGGATCGCCGGGCCGGCACTGCGCACGCTGGCGCGGGCGCTCGGCGTGGAGCCGGACCTCGCGAGGATCGCCCGGCCGGCGCTCGACGCGGTGGTCGACCGCACCGGCGTCGCGGCCGCCGCCCTCCAGCTCCGCGGGGACGTCGTCGAGGTGGTGGACGTGGTCCGCGGCGGGGTGCGCACCTCGTCGTCGTCCTCCGCCATGCCGACCGGACACACGATCCCCCTCCGGGCCCCCTTCGTGCGGGACGTCGCGGCGCGGCTCCCCGCCGCGCGCCGCGAGCAGTGGCTCGAGGACGGCGCGCTG
>DUTZ01000462.1 GCA_012841845.1 Actinomycetales bacterium
GGCCCCGCGTCGTGGCGGGGTCCGGGGTCCGGGGTGGTGACGACGCTCAGTGCGCGTGACCGGCGTGGGCGTCGGCGGGCTTCTCCTCCGGCTTCTCGACGACGGCGGTCTCGGTGGTGAGCACCATCCGCGCGACGGAACACGCGTTGACCACGGCCGACCGGGTGACCTTGACCGGGTCGATGACGCCCGCGGAGACGAGGTCGCCGTACTCCCCCGTCGCGGCGTCGAAGCCGTCGCGCGGGCCGAGGTCGGCCACCTTGCTCACGACCACGGAGCCGTCCTCGCCGGCGTTGGCGG
The DNA here is from genome assembly GCA_012841845.1 of Actinomycetales bacterium. Lineage (GTDB taxonomy): Bacteria > Actinomycetota > Actinomycetes > Mycobacteriales > Mycobacteriaceae > Dietzia. Next base: position 301 of record DUTZ01000462.1, read on the forward strand.
CGATCCAGAACAGCGGCGCGGCGAGGGCCTTGCGGACCACCCCCACACCCACCGCCTCGTCGTGGTCGGCGGTGTCGGCGGCGAGCCGCTCGAGCGACGCCGCGGCCTGGACGAGCACGGAGCCGCCGCCGGCGATGACGCCCTCCTCCACCGCGGCCTTGGCCGAGTTGACGGCGTCCTCGACGCGCAGCTTGCGCTCGGTGAGCTCGGTCTCGGTGGCGGCGCCCACACGGATCACGGCGACGCCGCCGGCGAGCTTGGCGATGCGCTCCTCGAGCTTCTCGCGGTCCCAGTCGGAGTCGGTGGCCTCGGCCTCACGGCGCAGCTGCGCCACGCGGGCGTCGACGTCGGCCTGCTCGCCGTCACCGTCCACGATGATCGTCTCGTCCTTGGACACGGTGACGCGCCGGGCGTGCCCCAGCACCTCGAGGCCGCACTCGGAGAGCTTCATCCCCAGGTCGGGGCTCACGACCTGGCCCTTGGTGACGATCGCCAGGTCCTCCTGGAAGGCCTTGCGGCGGTCGCCGAAGAACGGGGCCTTGATCGCGACGACCTTGACGGTCTTGCGGATGGAGTTCACCACGAGCGTCGAGAGCGCCTCGCCGTCGACGTCCTCGGCGATGATGAGCAGCGGCTTGCCGGTCTCGGCGACCTTCTCCAGCAGCGGCAGCAGGTCCGGCAGCGAGCTGATCTTCTCGCGGTGGAGCAGCACGAGGCAGTCCTCGTAGATGGCCTTCTGCTCGTCGGGGTCGGTGACGAAGTAGGGCGAGAGGTAGCCCTTGTCGAAGGCGATGCCCTCGGTGACGGAGACCTCGGTGTGCAGGCCCTGCGACTCCTCGACGGAGACCACGCCGTTGGCGCCGACGGCGTCCATCGCCTCGGCGACCATGCGGCCGATCTCGGGGTCGCGCGAGGAGACGGTGGCGACCTGGGCGACGGCCTCGGAGCCGCTGACCGGGGTGGCGGCGGAGTCGAGGAACTCGGACACGGCGGCCGCGGCCTTCTCGATGCCCTTGCCCATCCCCATGGGGTTGGTGCCGGCGGCCACGTTCCGCAGGCCCTCGCGGATGAGCGCCTGGGCGAGCACGGTGGCGGTGGTGGTGCCGTCGCCGGCGACGTCGTTGGTCTTGGTGGCGACGCTCTTGACGAGCTGGGCGCCGAGGTTGGCGAACGGCTCGGCCAGCTCGATCTCGCGGGCGATGGAGACGCCGTCGTTGGTGACGGTGGGGCCGCCGAAGGCCTTGGCCAGCACGACGTGCCGCCCCTTGGGGCCGAGGGTGACCTTGACGGTGTCGGCGAGCTCGTCGACGCCGGCGAGCATGGCCTTGCGGGCCTCCTCGTCGAACGCGATCAATTTGGACATGTGGTGGAACTCCTGATCGGTGGGAAGTAGGGGGACCGCTCGCGCGGTCGGACGCGGTCAGACACCGCCGCCCCGGTGGCCCTGCGGCGAGCGCGGGGCCGCCGGGGCGGCGGGGGACGTCACGTCAGTCGATGATCGCGAGGACGTCGCGCGAGGAGAGGATCAGGTACTCCTTGCCCTCGTACTTGATCTCGGTGCCGCCGTACTTGGAGTAGATGACCTTGTCACCCTCCTTGATGTCCATGGGGATGCGGTCGCCGTCCTCGTCGAAGCGGCCCTTGCCGACCGCGACGACGGTGCCCTCCTGGGGCTTCTCCTTGGCGGTGTCCGGGATGACGAGGCCGGACGCCGTGGTGGTCTCGGCAGCGTTGGCCTCGACGAGAATCTTGTCCTCAAGCGGCTTGATCGCCACGATGGATCCTCCGTGTGTAGGTGGTGTGTTCGGGGGGCGGGGCCCCGGGTGTGCGTCGTCGCGGGTGACGCGGCCGGGTCCGTGCCTCCTGGCACTCTATACGCGCGAGTGCCAGCACTCAAGTGTCCCGGGTGCACGCCGTGCCCGACGCGCGCGGGGGGACGAGACCGCACTCGATGTCCGACCCCGCGCGTAGCATCGGCCCGGAACGTCCCGTCGCCCCCCGGGAGGAGTCACCACCCCATGTCCCCGCATTCCGGAGATCTCGGCCCCGGCGCCGTGGCCCCCGTCAACGCGACCGCGGTGGCGGCGGTGGTCGTGGCGGTGGGCAACGTGGTCTTCGGCTCGTTCCTCGGACTGTTCCTCCCCGCCCTGCCCGCGGTGATCGCCGTGGTGGCCGTCGTGTTGGGGCACGTCGCGCTGGCCCAGCTCCGGCGGTCCGGCACCGGTGAATCCGGCCGCGGACTCGCGATCACCGCCCTCGTCGTGGGCTACGTCTGGCTGGCGCTCTCCTCCCTGCTCGTGGGCGGCATGCTGCTGTTCACCGGCTTCGGGCTCGCCGTCCTCGGCTTCTGATCTCTCGGCGCTCCCCTCCGGCGCTCCCCCGCGTGCCGTCCCTTCGCCCGTGCCGCGTGCCCAACCCCTCCCGATTGCACAACCCCTCCCGATTGCACAACACCAGCGTGAGGCCTACTCGGCAGATGCCTGGCTGGAGTTGTGCACACGCCCCCGTGTGCACCACCGCCCCCGTTTGCACAACACCAGCATGAGGTCTACTCGGCAGATGCCTGGCTGAGGTTGTGCAAACCCGGCGGGACGCAGCGGCAGCGGCGGCAGCGGCAGCGGCAGCAGCCGCAACGACGCCGGCGCCGACGCCGGCAGTGGCAGGTGTCGGCACCAGGAAGCAGGCGCCGGTCAGAAGCACAGCCCGTGACGGCGCTCGCCGCCACCCGCCGGCCGTCACACGACCTGCGTGACCTCCACGGGCAGGCCGGGATCGGCGGCCACGGTCAGTGCGCTCGGGGCGGCCCCGGCGGCGAGCAGCGCGGACGCCACGCCGACGACCATCGCGCCGTTGTCGGTGCACAGTCGCGGCCGCGGTACGCGCAGTTCCAGGCCGGCGGCCGCGCAGCGTTCGGCGGCCAGAGCACGCAGCCGCGAGTTGGCCGCCACGCCGCCGCCGACGAGCAGCGTGCCCACGCCGAGGTCGGTGCACGCACGCACGGCCTTCATGGTGAGCACGTCGGCCACGGCCTCCTGGAACGAGGCGGCGACGTCGGCCACGTCGATGGTCTCGCCGTCGCGTTCGGCGGCCTCGATGCGCCGGGCGACCGCGGTCTTGAGCCCGGAGAAGGAGAAGTCGTGGCGGGCGTCGCGCGGCCCGGTCATGCCGCGCGGGAAGGCGATCGCCGTGGGGTCGCCGTCCGCCGCGATCCGGTCCACCACGGGCCCGCCCGGGTAGCCCAGCCCGAGCAGCCTCGCCACCTTGTCGTAGGCCTCCCCCGCGGCGTCGTCGACGGTGGAGCCGAGCTCGACCACCGGCTCGGTGAGCGAGCGCACGTGGAGCAGCTGGGTGTGCCCGCCGGAGACGAGCAGGGCCACGCACTCACCGAGCGGCTCGCCGTCGAACCCGGCGACGGCGACGTGGCCGACGAGGTGGTTGACCGCATAGAACGGCACGCCCCACGCCGCGGCGTAGGCCTTGGCCGCCGAGGAGCCCACGAGCAGGGCGCCCGACAGGCCCGGACCGATCGTCGTGGCCACCGCGTCCGGTCGGTCCACGCCGGCCTCGGCGAGTGCCGCGCGCACGGTCGGCACGAGCGCCTCGAGGTGCGCACGGGACGCGATCTCGGGGACCACGCCGCCGAAGCGGGCGTGCTCGGACATCGACGAGGCCACCACGTCGGCGAGCAGCTCGGCCCGGCCGTCGTCGTGGACCCGCGCGACGGCGACCCCCGTCTCGTCGCAGGAACTCTCGATCCCCATGACCGTCCTCACGAGGCGGCCTCCTCTCCGTGGTCGGCGGGCACCCCGGCGCCGGCCCGCGCCGGCCGCACCATGAGGTGGGCGTCGGCCATGCTCGGCCGGTAGTAGCGGGGGCGCAGGCCCACCACCTCGAAGCCGTGCGCCTCGTACAGGGTGCGGGCCGGGGTGTTGTCGGTGCGCACGTCGAGCACCACCGGCGCGCGCTCGGCGTCGGCCATGGCGAGCATGCGTTCCAACAGCGCCCGCCCGATGCCCCGACCCTGGTGAGCGGGGTCGACGCCGATGGTGTGGACCTCGAACTCGCGGTCGCCGTCCGGCCCGAGCGCGGCGAGCACCGCGTAGCCGACGAGCCCGCCGGCCGCGCGCGCC
>DUTZ01000463.1 GCA_012841845.1 Actinomycetales bacterium
GGCCGGCGGCTCGGGGTCGGCGTCCCGCACGACCGGGATCCGGCCGGTCACGTCGGCGAGCAGGGCCATCCTCGACCGCCGGCCCTCGGCCATCCGGTCCCGTTCGGACCGCGTGAAGGACAGCACGGGCAGCGTGAGCAGCAGCGCCGCCTGCCGGCCCGTGAACCCGTGCTCGAGCTTGAGCGCGCGGCGTGCGGCCACCGGCGACTCGGCGTTGCGGATGGTCGCCATGACGCCCTCGATGTCGTCACAGGCCACGAGGACGGCTTCGGCCTCGTCCCAGGTACGGCCGACGTCGTCGCCGGGCTCGAACAGACCACCGGCCATTTCTCTGGCACCCACGAGCGGACCCCCTCTTTTCCTGCGGCGGACGAACTCTCGGCCCCCCTGCCGAGCACCACGGCATCCTACGCCTCCGCACGGCATCCGCTCGGTGCCACCCGGCCCGCCGCGACACTGCGCCCGATACCCGCTTCCCGGCCCGTCGACAGCAGAATCGGCCGAACGTGTCCCACATCTCACCCCGGAGCAGTGTTCTGACCAGCGCCTTCCCTCACTATGGGCGAGACCACAGCCGGTGAACACGTTCCAGAAGGGTGACTGTCCGTAGGGTCCAGGGCATGAGTGACCGACTGGCCGTCGAGGACCGGGTGCGGGACGTCCCCGCCCCGGCGATCGGCTCCGCCCCGGACATCGACGAGGCCGCGCAGGGGCGCGGACCGATCGAGATGTCCGGCGTCGCGGTGTTCCCGGCGCCGCTCACGACCCTCGCCGCCGGCGCGCTCGGCGCGCTCCTGGGCTTCGCGACGATCTATCTGCTCGTGGCCTTCCGGGTGAACCCGCTCTACGGGGCGGGCGTCATCCTGGTGCTGTTCGCCATGGCGCTCTCGGGCCCCAAGCTCCTCTCGGACGCCCGGACGGAGGCGGGTCGCGCCGTGGCCGTGGTCCTGGACGGGATCGCGTTCGGCGGCACGCTCGGCGGGCTGGCCGTCCTGCTCGTCTTCTGACCGGCCCGCGGGCGCCGCTCAGCGCCGGCGCAGCCGCTCGGTGAGCGCCTCCACCACGGGCTCCTCGAGCCCGGTGCCCTCGACGAGGTACCGGCGGGCGTCGCCGAACTCCCGCGTCAGGTGGTCCAGGGAGCGCCGCAGGTACTCCTCCTCGACGCCGATGAGCACCTCGATCACCGCGAGGTGCTCGGGCATCTCGGCCTCCACGAAGCTGCGGATCGCGGACACGAAGTCCACGGAGTGCGTGCGCGTGAGCAGGTAGTCGGCGAGCACGTCCTCCTCGCGGACCCCGGCCAGCAGCTGTAGGACGGCCGACACCCAGCCGGTGCGGTCCTTGCCGGCGGTGCAGTGCACGATGGCCGGCCCGGACGAGGCGGCCAGCGCGTGCACGGCCCGGCCGAAGGCGGCCCGCTCGTCGTCACCCAACACGAACCGTTCGTAGGTGAGCGCCATCTCGCGGCGCGCGTCCTCGACCCCGAAGTCGTCGAACGTCGTGAGCGTGGCGGCCGAGGTGTGCCCGGCGAGTACGTCGACGGCGACGTAGTCGGCCCCGGCCGGGACCACGTCGGGCTGCTTGGCGATCTCGTCCTCGGTCCGCAGGTCCACGACGGCCGTCACGCCGAGACGCTCGAGGACGTCGAGGTCCTCCTCGCCCACCGCGAGGGCCGTGGACCGGTAGACGACGCCGCGGGACATGGTCCCGTCGGGCACGAGGGCGTACCCGGGCCCGGCCACGTCCCGGAAGTTGTGGACGCTGGTCAGTCGCACGTCGGGAACCGCTCGGTCGTTCACGTTTCCGGACACTAGCCGATGGGCCAGGCCAACGTCGTGGGCGCGGCCCGTCCCCGCAGCTCGACGCTCCCCCCGATGGTCCACCGCCCGGACTCGGCGACCGTGGCGGCCTCCAGGGCCGCGGCCGAGGCCAGGACGCGCAGCGGGTGGGCCTTGGCCAGCTCGCACAGCCGGGCCGCCTCGTTCACCGCGTCGCCGATCACGGTGTACTCGAAGCGCGTGGCGGAACCGACGTAGCCCGCCACCACCTCGCCGTAGGACACCCCGATGCCGGCGGCGCAGTCCGGCACCAGGTCGGGCAGCGCCGCGGCGAGGTCACGGGCGGCGGCGAGGACCGCGGTGGCCGGGTCGGCGAGCGGCGCGGGGGCACCGAAGACGGCGAGGGCGGCATCGCCCTGGAACTTGTCCAGCAGCCCGCCGTGCGCCTCGACCCGCTCCACCACCACCTCGAAGAAGGCGTTGAGGGTCTCCACGACCTCCCCGGCCGGCCGGGTGGAGGCCAGCCGGGTGGAGCCGATGAGGTCCACGAAGAGCACGCCGACCACCGCCGCGTCGCCGCCGAGCCGGGGCTCCTGGACCTCCGCCGCACGGGCGACCTGGCTGCCGACGTGGCGGACGAAGAGCTCGCGGATCCGCTGCCGCTCGCGCACCATGTCGGCCATCTCGTTGAACCCGCGCTGCAGCTGGCCGAGCTCGGTGCCGTCGAAGACGTCCACGCGGGTGTCGAGGTCGCCGCCGGCGAGGTCCTCCATGGCCCAGTGCACCTGGCGGACGGGCGCGAGCATGGCCGTGGCGAGGAGCCAGGTGGCGCCGAACCCCACGACGAGGGCGCCGGCCCCCAGGACCACCACGACGCTCACCAGCCGCACCACGGACAGGTCCCGGCTCGTGACGGCGTAGACGGCGATGAGGACCAGTCCCAGGACCGGCAGACCGTTGCTCACCACCCAGAAGGCCTGCACCCGCCCCTGGATCCCGATGAGGGGGCTGTTCTCGACGGGGCCGGCCTCGAGCGCGAGCGCCGAGAGCGGCCGCAGCGCCACCTCGGAGACGATGTACGCCGAGCCGCAGCTCAGCGACCCGACCACGACCACGGCGGCCGCCACGATGGGTAGCGCGGCGAGATCCTCGGCCGCGTACGCCGCCACCACGGCACCGCCCCCGACCGCCCACAGCACCCCGGTGCGCAGCGTGATCTTGAGCGGCGCCGCCAGGCAGAGCTGCTGCTCCTCCGGGGTCGGGGGCCGGTTCTCCTCGGGCCAGCGCAGCCATCGCGTGACGACCCGGGTCAGCCACCACAGTCCCACCGCGAACCCCGCCACCACGGCGACGGGGGTGACCACCAGCGCGGCGGGACGGAATCGCCCCGAGACGAGCTCGTCGAACGGCAGCAGCAGCCCCAGCACGGTGAGCACCCCGAGCACGCCGAGACCGTGCGTGAGCAGGAGCATCTGCGTGAGCACCCGCTGGACCCGCCGCTTCCGGTGCGGGGGCGGCTCGACGTACATGCCGAGCAGGCGCGTGCCCCACGGGGGGCGGGAGGGGTCGGGGTCGGGGCTCACAGAGGCGGTCCTACTCGGGGCGGTGCGCGTGGTCGGGGTGGTGCGTGAGGGGTCGGCCCATTGTGGTCCGGGGCGCGCCCGCCGGGCGGAGGAACGGGCACACGGGCCGCGCCGGCGGCGGCGAACCCCACCCGTAGCCCGCCGCGCTGCCCTACCGTGCCCCCATGAGCGCGCCCAGCTTCAACCCCGGCCACGAGATGCGGCACGAGACGTTCGGCGACATCCTGCTCGAGCGGTCCGCGGACGACGCACCCGGTCTGCTCTTCGAGGACTCGGCGTGGTCGTGGCGCCAGGTCGTGGCCGAGTCCGCGGTCCGGGCGGGGATCCTGGCCGACTGGGCCACCGAGCACGCCGACCACCACGCCGACCGCCCGGAGCGCTTCCGCCGCCTGCACGTGGGCATCCTGCTGGAGAACGTGCCGGAGTACCTGTTCCTGCTGTGCGGGGCGGCGTTGGCCGGCGTCACGGTCGTCGGCATCAACCCCACGCGGCGCGGCGCCGAGCTCGCGTCGGACATCCGGGGCGTCGACTGCGACGTCGTCGTCACCGACGCCGACGGCCGCGCCCTGCTCGAGGCC
>DUTZ01000034.1 GCA_012841845.1 Actinomycetales bacterium
CTCGCGCGCTGGGGCTGGTGGGCCGCCGGGGGCGCCGCGCTGCTGGCCACCACCGTGCCGCGCTGGTTCTCCGAGGGGTTCCGGCACCCGAGCGGCCGCGAGTACGCCGCGCGCAACGGCCTCACCGCCGCGATGGCGTTCCTGTTCCTGGGGCCCGTCGTCCTGGCGCCGGAGGGCACCCGGTTCCCGGTCCTCGAGTCGCGACCGCTGCAGGCGATCGGGCGCTGGTCGTACGGGATCTTCCTCTGGCACCTCATCGTGCTGCACTTCGCCTTCCCGCTCACGCGCACGCCGCTGTGGACCCGGCGGATGGGCGTGATCTGGCCCGTGACGGTGGCCGGCTCGATCGCGGCCGGCGCCGCCAGCTACCGGTTCATCGAGGAACCGGCACGCAAGGCGCTCTCGCCGCACGCCTGAATTCGCCGCCGGGTTCTCGTAAGGTGAGCGCACGACCGCGGACAGAGGCGTGGTCACGACGAAGGAGGACGGCCATGGGGTACATCGGCGGCGGAGTGGTCCTGGTGGTGATCGGCGCGATACTCATGTACGCGGTCGAGGTCAGCATTCCCGGTATCGACTCGAACACCCTCGCGGTGATCCTCATCGCGGCCGGAGTGGTGCTCTTCGTGATCGGCCTCCTGTTCGCCATGCGCTCCCGGAGCCGTGGGGTGCCGCGCGACCGGTACTGACCGCGCGCTCATCCCGCCCTTCGCCGGAACCACACGCGTGGTTGCTGTTCACACACGAAATTCCGTGTGTGGATGATGCTGGAGCGTGTGGATCCGGTGCCGGTGCCGGTGCTGGTGCCGCTGCCGGTGCAGGTGCCGGTGCCGGGGACCGGCGCGGGCGAGCGCCGTGGGCTCAGGAGTCGAAGGCGTCGATGATCGCCTGGGCGGCCAGCGCCGCGGTGAGCGTGCCCTCGCGGACCTGCCGCTCGACGTCGGGAGCCACGCGCCGCACCTCGGGGTCGGCGGACAGCCGGGCCATGAGGGTGTCGTGCACCATCGACCAGGTCCAGTCCACCTGCTGGCGGGCGCGGCGGTCCTCGAACTCTCCCGCCTCGTCCATGGTCGAACGGTGCTGACAGATGGCGTCCCAGAAGCCGTCGAGCCCCTCGGCCTCGAGGCCGGACATGGTGAGGACCGGCACCTTCCAGATCGCGTCGGCCGGCCGGACCAGGCGCATGGCGGCGGCGAGTTCTCGGGCGGCACGCTGGGCGTCCTTGACGTGCGGGCCGTCGGCCTTGTTCACCGCCACCACGTCGGCCAGCTCGAGCACGCCCTTCTTGATGCCCTGCAGCTGGTCGCCGGTGCGGGCCAGGGTCAGGAAGGTGAAGCAGTCGACCATCCCGGCCACGGTGACCTCGGACTGGCCCACGCCGACGGTCTCGATGAGGATCACGTCGAAGCCGGCGGCCTCCATGAGCACGATCGTCTCGCGCGTCGCCTTGGCCACGCCGCCGAGCGTGCCGGAGGTGGGTGACGGCCGGATGTAGGCCCGCGGCTCGGTGGAGAGGGTGGCCATGCGGGTCTTGTCGCCGAGGATCGACCCCCCGGTGCGGGTGGACGAGGGGTCGACGGCGAGGACGGCGACCTTGTGCCCCTTCTCCACCAGGTAGAGCCCGAAGGACTCGATGAAGGTGGACTTGCCCACGCCGGGGACGCCCGTGATGCCGATCCGCAGCGCCCCGCCGGAGTGGGGCAGGGCGCCGAGCAGCAGCTCCTGCGCCTTGGCCCGGTGCGCGGGGTTGGTGGACTCGAGCAGCGTGATCGCCCGGGCCAGGACCGGCCGCTCGTCGGCGAGCACGCCCTCGAGCAGCGCGTCGACGTCGATCTCGCGGCGCGGGCGCGGCCCGTCGGCGGCCGGGACGGGGCCGCGCACGGCGCCCGTCCCGGCCGTGGTCGACAGGGCGCCGAGCGGGTTACCGGAGCCCGCGGGATCCGGGCCGGAGCCGAGGACGGCCACGTCCGATCAGGCCTCCCCGGTCCCGGCCGACGACAGGTCGTGACCGAGCGAGCCGGCGAGGCGGTCGAGCAGCTCGATCGCGGCCTCGGCGATCACGGTGCCGGGCGGGTAGATCGCGGCGGCGCCGGCGTCGTAGAGCTCCTGGAAGTCGCCGGGCGGGATGACGCCGCCGACGGTCACCATGATGTCGTCTCGACCCACGGAGGCGAGCGCCTCGCGCAGCGCCGGCACCAGGGTGAGGTGGCCGGCCGCGAGCGAGGAGACGCCCACCACGTGGACGTCGGCGTCGGCGGCCTGCTGGGCCACCTCCTCCGGCGTCTGGAAGAGCGGGCCCATGTCCACGTCGAAGCCGAGGTCGGCGAACGCGGTGCCCACGACCTTCTGGCCGCGGTCATGGCCGTCCTGGCCCATCTTGGCCAGCAGGATGCGGGGGCGGCGGCCCTCCTGCTCGGCAAAGACGTCGGCCATGCGGGTGGCCTTGGTGACGTTGTCCACGGCGCCCTCCTTGGAGACCTCCTGCCGGTACACCCCGGACAGGGTCTTGATCTCGGCCTTGTGCCGGCCGTACACCTTCTCGAGCGCGTCGGAGATCTCGCCGACGGTCGCGTGGGCGCGCGCGGCGTCGATCGCCAGCGCGAGCAGGTTGCGGTCCAGGTCGCTGCTCGCCGGGCCGTCGGCCGCGGCGGTGAGCTTGTCGAGCGCGGCCTGGCAGGCGGCCTCGTCGCGCTCGGCGCGCAGCTTCTCGAGCTTGGCGAGCTGCTCGGCGCGGACGCGCGAGTTCTCGACCTTGAGGACCTCGATCTCCTGGTCCTCGGTCACGACGTACTTGTTCACGCCGATGACCGGCTGGCGACCGGAGTCGATGCGCGCCTGGGTGCGGGCCGCGGCCTCCTCGATGCGGAGCTTGGGGATGCCCTCGCCGATGGCCTGGGCCATGCCGCCGGCCTCCTCGATCTCCAGGAGGTGGAGCCGGGCCTTGTCGGCGAGCTGCGCGGTGAGCCACTCGATGTAGTACGAACCGGCCCACGGGTCGATCGGACGGACGGTGTTCGACTCCTGCTGCAGCACGAGCTGGGTGTTGCGGGCGATGCGGGCGGAGAAGTCGGTGGGCAGCGCCAGCGCCTCGTCGAGGGCGTTGGTGTGCAGCGACTGCGTGTGGCCCTGCGTGGCGGCCATGGCCTCGATGCAGGTGCGGGCGACGTTGTTGAACACGTCCTGTGCGGTGAGCGACCAGCCGGAGGTCTGCGAGTGGGTGCGCAGCGACTTGGACTTCTCGCTCTTGGGGCCGAACTTCTCGACCAGCTCGCTCCACAGCAGGCGGCCGGCGCGCATCTTGGCGATCTCCATGGAGAAGTTCATGCCGATCGCCCAGAAGAAGGACAGGCGGGGCGCGAACTTGTCGATGTCCAGGCCGGCGTCGAGGCCGGCGCGGATGTACTCGACGCCGTCGGCGAGCGTGTACGCCAGCTCGAGGTCGGCCGTCGCCCCGGCCTCCTGGATGTGGTAGCCGGAGATCGAGATGGAGTTGAACCGGGGCATCTTCTGCGAGGTGTAGGCGAAGATGTCCGAGATGATCCGCATCGAGGGCTTGGGCGGATAGATGTAGGTGTTGCGGACCATGAACTCCTTGAGGATGTCGTTCTGGATGGTCCCCGCGAGCTGCTCCGGCGTCACCCCCTGCTCCTCGGCCGCCACCACGTAGAGGGCGAGGATCGGCAGCACGGCGCCGTTCATGGTCATGGACACCGAGACCGACGACAGGTCGATGCCGTCGAAAAGCTCACGCATGTCGAGGATCGAGTCGATCGCCACGCCGGCCATGCCGACGTCGCCGCCGACGCGCGGGTGGTCGGAGTCGTAGCCGCGGTGGGTTGCCAGGTCGAAGGCCACCGACAGGCCCTTCTGGCCGGCCGCGAGGTTGCGTCGGTAGAAGGCGTTGGACTCGGCGGCGGTGGAGAAGCCCGCGTACTGGCGGATGGTCCACGGCTGGTTGACGTACATCGACGGGTACGGCCCGCGCAGGAACGGGGCGGCACCCGGGAGGGTGTCGAGCGGGAACGGGGTGACCTCGTCGCCGTCGGCCTCCTCGGTCGCGGCGTCGGCGGTCCCCTGCTCGACGCCGTCGCGGTCGGCCTTGGTGAAGACGCGCTTGACGTCGATGCCCTCCGGGGTCTCCCAGTGGGCGCCCTCGTCGGTCACGGAGACGTCGGCCGCCTCGGCCTCGGAGTCGCGCAGCGGGGCGGTGGAAAAGTCGGGGAAGGTCGTCATCTCACTGCACTCCCAGCTGGTCGAGGAGGGTGGTCAGGGCGGCGACGGCGTCGATGCCGAGCCCGAGGTAGCCGTCCGGGCGGTCGGCGGCGTCCGCCGGGAAGCCCTTCTCGGCGCCGGCCAGGTACACGGTGGACACCCCGGCGTCGCGGAGCGCGCGGACGGCGTCGGGGCCTTCCGCGGCGTAGCGCTTGTCGGTACCGCAGAGCACGGCGATGGTGTCGCCCTCGACGGCTCCGGCGACGTCACCCGCGGCGGTGGTGCCCGGGTTGCGGGCCTCGATGCCACCGGCGGCGAGCAGGTTGGACACGAAGGTCACGCGGGCGGTGGTCTCGGCCTGCGGGCCGAGGCCGGCGATGAGCACGCTCGGGCGCGTCCCGGTGGACTCGAGGTGGGCGTCCGAGCGGTCGCGCAGGTCCTCGAACGCGCGGCCGTAGCGGTAGCCCTCTCCCCCGCGGCGCGAGGCGTCCAGCGGAGGCTCGGCCAGGTTGGGGAACTCGGAGACGCCGGTGAGCGGCGCCGTGCGCGAGGCGAAGTCGGCGTCGCGGGCGTCGCGCACCCGGGCGACGGCGTCGGCCACGCTGCCGGAGGAGATCGCGGCGGCCAGGCCGCCGGCGGCCTCGATGGTCTGCAGCGCGGACCAGGCGGAGTCGGCGATCGCGTCGGTGAGCGACTCGACGTACCAGGAGCCGCCCGCGGGGTCCACGACGTGGCCGAGGTGCGACTCCTCGAGCAGCAGGAGCTGGGTGTTGCGGGCCATGCGCTCGGCGAAGGTGCGCGAGGTGCTCTGCAGCCCGCCGGGCACCGAGGCGTCGAACGGCAGGACCGTCACCGAGGTGGCGCCGCCGACGCCGGCGCCGAACGCGGCGAGCGTGGTGCGCAGCATGTTCACCCACGGGTCGCGGCGCGACATCATGGCCGACGAGGTGACGGCGTGCTGCGGGGCGTCGCCGGCC
>DUTZ01000464.1 GCA_012841845.1 Actinomycetales bacterium
CGCCCGAGCCCCAGTCGTGCTGCCAGAAGTACTGCCCGAGGCCGCGCTGGCGGCACCAGTCGATCGTGGGCGCGTTGGCGTACACGCCGAGCGTCATGCCCGCGGCGTGCAGGTGCCCGCGCCAGCGGTCGAGGTACGGCGCGATCTGGTTGTCGAACTGCCAGCGCGTCGGGTTGTCGTCGATCGCCACGTACATCGGCACGCCGGCCGGGCCGCCGGCCTCGCGGTGGAGGCGGATGCCGATCGGCGCGTGGTGGTCGGCGCCGCCGGCGCCGGCCTTCCAGTCCGCGGTGGCGTCCTTGCCGAACTGGTAGCAGGAGACCATCGACAGGCCGTGGGCGCGGAAGTCGTCGACCTCACGGCGCAGCAGTGGCTTGCCGGTCATCCACTCCGCACCCGGACGGCGGCGCGAGCAGTAGCGAACCGCGCCGAGGTGGCCGGCCGCGCGGACCGCGGCACCCGACGGCGGGCCCGCGGCGTAGTCGAGCAGGGTTCCGATGGGGACGCCCGCTCCGGCGCCGGGCAGCGCTCCGAAGGGGGCGGGGATGGAGGACTGCGCGCCGACGGCGGGCGACAGGCCCGCGGCGAGGGCACCGGCACCGGCGGCGCCGAGGCCCGCACGGCGGAGGAAGGTGCGGCGGTCGAAGGTCATGGGTCACTCCGGTGGTGTCGATCGAGACTGCGTGGGTGGGCACGGCGGGCACGACCGGCCGGACACACCACGCGAGTGTGTCACAAGAACATCGTCCCAGGCGACACTGTGTTACCACCAGATCCCGTGCGGCCCCTCCACCAGGGCTGGTTGACTGTTCGCCATGAGTCGCACCCCGGGATGGAACAGCACCGACATCGCCGACCAGTCGGGCCGGACCTTCGTGGTGACCGGCGCCAACGCCGGGATCGGCCTGGCCACCACCGAGGCACTCGCCGACCGGGGTGCCCGCGTGATCATGGCCTGCCGGAACCTCGAGAAGGCCGCGGCCGCCCGCGACTCCCTCCCCGCCGCGGCCCGCGACCGCACGGAGGTCCGGCGCCTCGACCTGGCCGATCTCGACTCGGTCCGCGAGTTCGTCGACGCCACGGACGAGAAGGTCGACGTGCTGGTCAACAACGCCGGCCTCATGAACATCCCGTGGGCGCGCACCGCGCAGGGCCACGAGATGCAGTTCGGCGTCAACGTCCTGGGCCACCACGCGCTCACCCTGGGTCTGCACCGCCGCCTCACCGACCGCGTGGTGTGGCTGGGCTCGCTCGCGCACCTGTGGGGGCGGATCCGGCCCGACGACCTGAGCATGGACCTTCGCGGTTACCGGCCGCTCGCCGCGTACGGCCACTCCAAGCTCGCGTGCATCATGCTGGCCTACGAGTGGGAGCGCCGCTTCCGGCGCGCCGGCGAGGACCTGCGCTCGTACGGGGCGCACCCCGGGTACACGGCCACCGAACTCATCAGGCAGAGCGGACGCAACGGCGTCGACCGGTTCATGGCCCTCGGCAACGCGATCCCCGGGGTGGGCCAGACCGCCGCGATGGGCGCGCTGCCCACCCTCTTCGCGGCGACCGTCCGGGACCTGCCCGGCGGGACGTTCGTGGGCCCGCGCGCCCTCGGCGGTCTCAAGGGGTACCCCACGGTCGTCTCCTCGACCAGGCGTTCCCACGATCGGGCCGCGGCGGCGACCCTGTTCGACCGCTGCACGGAGATGGTGGAGTTCGCGGCGGCCTGACGGGCCCCGCCGGCCCCGCCCGGGCCCCGCTCGCTAGCTGCTCGCCGCCGCGGCGGAGGCGTCCTCCTGCGAGAACCGGAACACCAGCCACGCGCAGAACAACTCGAGTCCCGGCTCGACCGGCTCGCTCCCGGTCGGTCGGGAGGACACCCGCCGCGGCCCCATCGCGTACGCCCTGAGCGTGAGCAGGTCCTGGCCGGCGCGGCGCAGCGCGAAGACACGGCGCCAGGTACCCGTCTGCACCAGGTCGTACTCGCGGCCGTACCAGGTGAGCGCGCCGTCCCGGCGCCACACGCGCGTCCGCCGGTACCCGCCCACCTCGGCGCCGGACTCCTCGGTGGCGCGATAGACGCGGTCGAGCACCCCGTGGACGGTGAACCGCCGCACGCGTCCGTCGACGGGGTCGGCGGTGCAGCGGCCGCGGAAGGACCGCACGTCGCGCAGCGCCCCGACGCCGGGCATCTCCATGACCCCGCCCCGCGCCCTGAGCAGCTCGTGCTGCGTCACGGCACCGGCCACGCCGCTACGCCAGTCCCGCGGCCGCCAAGCCCGCGCGCAGCTTCTCCCGGTGCGCCGGCGGGCCCTGCATGAGCGGCATCCGCAGCCGGTCGGAGCCGATGACGCCCAGGTCCTTGAGGGCCGCCTTGACCTGGATCGCGCCCTGCGAGGTGTGCATGATCGCGTCCACGGCGGGGATGAGGCGGGTGTGGATCTCGCGGGCACGCGGCAGGTCGCCGGCGTCCACGGCCTCGATCATGGCGCGGTAGTCGGTGCCGGCCACGTGGCCCACGACCGAGACGATGCCGGTCGCGCCCATCGCGAGGTGCGCGAGGTTGAGCACGTCGTCGCCCGAGTACCAGAGCAGGTCGGTCTCGGCCATGAGGCGGCTGGACTCGAAGAGGTCGCCCTTGGCGTCCTTGACGGCCCGGACCCCGGGGATCTCGGCGAGGCGGCGGATCGTGTCCGTGGCCAGCGCGGTGCCGGTGCGCCCGGGGATGTCGTAGGCCATCACCGGCAGGTCGCCGGCCTCGGCGATCATCCGGAAGTGCTCGACGATCCCGTCCTGCGTGGGCTTGTTGTAGTACGGGGTCACCACGAGCAGCGAGTCGGCGCCGCGGTCGGCCATCTCCTCGGCGGCGCGCATCGAGTGCTCGGTGTCGTTGGTGCCGCACCCGGCCATGACGGCGACGCGGTCGCCCACGGCCTCGACGACGGCCGCCACGCACGCGTAGTCCTCGTCGTCGGTGGTGGTGGCGGACTCGCCGGTGGTGCCGTTGACCAGTAGCCCGTCGTGGCCGCGGTCGGCGAGGTGGACGGCGAGGTGCTGCAGCCCGTCGTAGTCGATCGCGCCGTCGTCGTGCATCGGGGTCACCATCGCGGTGATGACCCGACCGAAGGGGTTGTCCGCCATGGACTACAGAGTAGGCCGTCGCGGGCCCGGCCGGTTAGTGTCGTTCCTGTCCGACGCCAGCACCCTCACCGTCAGGAGACCCCCGTGCAGGACGAGACACGCCCCGAGCCCGTGGAGAACTACGGCAACACCATCGACGGCACGCGGGTGGGCGACGGCAGCGACGCCCGCACGGACGACGCGGCCGACACCGGCGCGGCCACCGGCGGGACCGCCGACGAGGACGCGCACGCCGAGGAGCGCGCCCGCCAGAAGGGCGTCTACCGGGCGCCCGACCAGCCGGATCACGCTCTCGGGGGCACCGAGGACACCACCGACGGCGCCTGAGGCCGGCACACCCGTGGCACTCGCACTCGTCCTCACCCTCGCGGTGGTCGTCCTCATCGCGGCCAACGCGCTCTTCGTGGCCGTCGAGTTCGGCTTCCTCACCGTCAACCGCGCCGACGTGCGCGCGGCCAGGTCGGAGGGGGACCGGATCGCCTCGGCGCTCGACGACTCCCTCTCGCGTACCTCCACCAACCTGTCCGGCGCCCAGCTCGGCATCACCGTGACGAGCCTCGTCGTGGGCTTCCTCACCGGCCCCTCGGTCGGCGAGCTCATCACCGACGCCCTCGGCCTGGCCGGCATGCCGGACGCGGCGGCCCGCGGCATCGCGATGACGGCCGCCTTCGTGGTGGTGACCTTCCTCCAGATGGTCTTCGGCGAGCTCGTCCCCAAGAACTGGGCGATCGCCGCGCCGATGCGGGTCTCCCGGCTCGTGGTGATCCCGCAGAAGATCTTCATGACCGTGTTCGGCTGGCTGGTCACCGCGCTCAACGCCTCCGCCAACTGGGTCCTGCGCCTGCTCGGCTTCACCCCGCAGGAGGAGCCTGGCGACGCGCGCAGCGGCGAGGAGCTGCGGGCCTCGGCCGCCCGCTCCGGCCGGGAGGGATCGATGGACCCGCACACCGCCGAGCTCGTCACCCGCTCGATCTCCTTCGGCGAGCACCGCGCCTCCGACGCGATGGTGCCGCGCCCCCTCGTCCGGTTCCTCCGCGACCACACCGCCCAGGACCTGCTCGACACGGTCGCCCGGACCGGCGCCTCGCGCTTCCCGGTGCTCGGCGGGACGGTCGACGAGGTGGTGGGGGTGGTGCACTACCGCCAGGCGCTCGCCGTCCCGGCGGCCGAGCGCGCCACGACCCCGGTCCGCGACATCGTCTCCGAGGTCACGGTGGTCTCCGAGGCGATGTCCCTGGACCCCCTCATGCGGCTGCTGCGCGAGTCGGAGCTGCAGATGGCCGTGGTGGTGGACGAGTACGGGGGCACCGCCGGGATCGTCACGCTCGAGGACCTCGTCGAGGAGATCGTCGGGGAGATCGACGACGAGCAGGACACCGCCTCCCGCACGCACGAGCCGGTGGACCACCAGACCGTCGTCGTCACCGGCCTGACGCGCCCCGACGAGCTCGGCGCGGTGCTCGAGCTGGAGATCCCGCCGCCCGACACCTCCTCGACGCTCACCGGCCTGCTCTCCGAGCGGCTGGACCGGCTCCCCGAGGAGGGCGACGAGATCGTGGTGGACGCGCACGACCACGAGCACCGCGACCGCGACGACCTGCCCACCCGCGCCCGCGTGCGCCTGACCGTCGAGTCGATGGACGCCTACCGCGTCGGCCGGGTCCGGGCCACCGTCGAGCGCCCCGCCGAGGAGGGGGACGACGATGAATGACGTCACCGCGATCGCGATCCTGGTGCTCCTGCTGCTGGGCAACGGGTTCTTCGTGGCCTCCGAGTTCGCCATGGTCTCGGCCCGCCGCGACCACCTGGAGCCGCGCGCGGCCGAGGGCAGCCTGCGGGCCCGCTGGTCCCTGCGCGGGCTGGAGAACGTCTCGGTCTCGCTGGCCGCGACCCAGCTCGGCATCACCGCGTGCTCGCTGCTCATCGGCGCGGTGGGCGAGCCGGCGATCGCCCACCTCATCGAGAAGCCCCTCGACGCCGTCGGGGTGCCCCAGGGCTTCGTCCATCCCATCGCGCTCGTGATCGCGCTGCTCATCGTGACGTTCCTGCACATGGTGCTGGGCGAGATGGTGCCCAAGAACATGGCGATCGCCCGGCCCGCGGCCGCGGCGCTGCTGCTGGGGCCCGTGCTGCGCGTGTTCGTGCTGGTGTTCCTGCCGGCGATCTGGCTCATGAACCAGACCGCGAACCTCGTGGTCCGCTACGTGTGCCGGGTGCAGCCGCGCGACGAGGTGGAGACCACGTTCACGGTGGACCAGATGCTGGGGATGGTGGAGGCCTCCGGCGACGAGGGGCTGCTCGACGAGGACGAGGCCACCCTGCTCGCCGGCGCGCTGGCGTTCGACGACATCACCGCCTCCGACGTGGCCCGCCCGCTCGCGGAGGTGGACACGGTCGAGGCCGGCTGGACGACCGGCGAGGTGCAGGATCTGTGCGTGCGGACCGGGCACTCGCGCTTCCCGGTGCGGGCGGCCGACGGCGGGTTCGCGGGCTACGTCCACGTCAAGGACATCCTGTCCGACGACCCGGCCGAGCCGCTGCGCGACGAGCGGATCCGCGTGATCGGCGAGGTACTGCCCACCACGCCGCTCGACGACGTGCTCTCGGCGATGCAGGGGGCGCGCGCCCACCTGGCGATCGTGGGCGGGAGCGGGGAGCCGGAGGGCGTCGTGGCCCTCGGGGACGTGCTCGCGCGGCTCGTGGGCGAGGTCCGGGACGTGACCCCCAGCCGGTGAGCCGCGGCGGGTCCGGACTAGCGGACCTTGTCGGGGTTGGTGTTGAGCAGGCGCCCGAGCGTGTTGTCGACGAGGATGTGGGCGAGCTCGTTGGTCGTGGCCACCCCCACGCGCAGCGTGGTGACGAGGGCGTTCTGGATCATCGAGGACCTCCTGCACTACCCGGGCACCCGGAATTTCCAAGCACCCGTGCTTGATTACCGAGTGTAAGCCAGGTCACCGAAATGGTGTTGTGTACACCACATTTCTTTTATGCATCAATTGGACGCCCGTATTGGACACGCTGCTCACGTGCTATAGTTGATCTATCAACAACCTGAGGAGGTCCGCGTGCCCACCCCCGTCGTCGACATCCGCCGCTCCCGTTCCCGCGCCCACACCCGCGCGGGCTGGCTCGACTCGCACCACTCCTTCTCGTTCTCGCACCACCAGGACCCCATGAACACCCACTTCGGGCGCCTGCTGGCCAGCAACGACGACCGCATCGCCCCCGGCACCGGGTTCGACACCCACGGCCACCGCGACATGGAGATCGTCACGTGGGTCCTGTCCGGCGCGCTCGTGCACCAGGACTCCGAGGGCCACTCCGGCCTCATCCACCCCGGCCTGGCGCAGCGGATGAGCGCCGGCACCGGGATCCTGCACTCCGAGCGCAGCGACACCCCGGACCCGGTCCACCTCGTGCAGATGTGGATCGTCCCGGACGAGACCGGCGGGGACCCCGGCTACGAGCAGCTCGAACTCGACCCGCGGGAGCTCACCAACCAGTTCGCCGTGGTCGCCGGCGGCCTGGACCGCTACGCCGACCGCGCGGCCATCCGGATCCGGAACCGCTCGTCGGCGCTCCTGGCCTCACGGCTCGAGCCCGGCCGCTCCGTCACCCTGCCCGACGCGCCGTACCTCCACCTCTACGTGCCCGTCGGGGACGTGGCGCTCGAGGGCGAGGGCGTACTCGGGACGGGCGACGCCGCGCGGCTCACCGCCGCGGGCGGGCGCCGGGTGACCGCCGGCGACGAGGGCGCGGAGATCCTGGTGTGGGAGATGCACGCCGGCATGACGATGCTCGACGTGCGCGGGCACTGACCGCCTAGCGGACGCGCTCCGGGTCGGTGTCCAGCAGCCGGCCGACGGTGTGGTCGACGACGAGTTGGGCGGCCTCGATCGTCGTGGCCGCACCCAGGCGGACCGTGGCGGCGACCGCGTCGTGGACGGCGCCGTGAACGGCGGTGGACATCTCGCTGGGACTCATGTCGGGCTCGCGCCCCTCTTTCGGTGAGAACGTGTTCCTGCCCGCCCACCGTAAATCTGACAGGTGTCAGCCGGCAACCGGTCCGTGGCAGACCCCACACCCGCCGATCAG
>DUTZ01000465.1 GCA_012841845.1 Actinomycetales bacterium
CAGCCCGCACCCGACCCGCCGCCCGCTCCCGCCGAGAGGAACCACGTGACCCCCGAGCCCGTCCTCCCGCCCCACTTCCGGTTCGGCACCGCCACCGCCGCCGCCCAGGTCGAGGGCGCCGCCGACGCCGACGGCCGCGGCCCCAGCATCTGGGACACCTTCTGCGCCGAACCCGGCCGCGTCCGCGGCGGCGACACCCCCGCCGTGGCGTGCGACCACTACCACCGGATGCCCGAGGACGTCGCGATGCTCGGCGAGCTCGGCGTGGACGAGTACCGCTTCTCGATCTCGTGGTCGCGGGTCCTGCCGGGCGGCCTGCGCGGCGCCGACGACGAGGGGGTCAACCGCGCCGGGCTGGACTTCTACTCACGGCTCGTCGACGAACTGCTCTCCGCCGGGGTCCGGCCCGTGCCCACGCTCTACCACTGGGACCTGCCGCAGGCGCTGCAGGACGCTGGCGGCTGGCTCGAGCGCGCCACCTCCGAGGCGCTGGGCGACTACGCCGCGCTCCTGGCCGAGACGCTCGGCGACCGCGTGACCCGATGGCTCACGCTCAACGAGATGAACGTCCACACCCTCTACGGGCACGCGCTCACCGACCACGCCCCCGCGCTCGGGATGGGCCTGGACTGCCTGCCCGTCGCCCACAACCTCCTGCGCGCGCACGGGCTGGCGGTGGACGCGATCCGCGGCGCGGCGCGGCCCGCGGGCGGGGGCGGTGCCGGGGGCGGGCCCCTCGAGGTGGGCGTGGTGCAGCAGCACTTCCCCGTCCTGCCCGCCACCGACTCGGAGGAGGACACCGGCGCCGCCGACCTGTTCCGGATCCTCACCAACTGGCTGTTCTCCGACCCGATCCTGCGCGGCGCCTACCCGGAGGACTGGGTGGCCGAGATGGTCGCGGCCTCCGCGGGACTGACCTCCGACCAGCTGGCGGCCGACCTCGCCGTCATCTCCCGTCCCCTGGACCTCTACGGGGTCAACTACTACGAACCGACCCGGATCGAGGCGCCCCGGCCGGACAAGGACTACTCCGGCGTGCTCGAGGTGGACATCCCCGCCGACATGCCGTTCTCGCCCGTGCGGATCGAGGGCGTCGAGCGCACCGACTTCGACTGGCCCGTCATCCCCTCCGGCCTGCGCGACATCCTCGTGACGTTGCACGAGCGCTACCCCGGCCTGCCGCCGGTCGTCGTGACCGAGAACGGGTGCTCCTACCACGACGAACCGGGCGACGACGGGCGCGTGCGCGACGACCGGCGCATCGCCTTCCAGCGCGCGCACCTCGCGGCCGTCGCCGAGGCGATCGACGCCGGCGTGGACGTGCGCGGCTACTACGTGTGGTCCGCCATGGACAACTTCGAGTGGGCCGCCGGGTACGCCGAGCGGTTCGGCCTGGTCCACGTGGACTGGGCCACGCAGGCGCGCACCCGCAAGGACTCGTGGCACTGGTACCGCGAGCTCGTCGCCGCGCACCGCGAGGGACGGTAGGTGGGCGCGGGCGGGCCGGTCGCGGGCAGCCCAGCACCCCGGGGGTGCGCATCCTTTTCGGCGGCTCGTCAGGGGGTTGCGCATCCGTTGTGCGACCGACATGAAGCGTAACCGGGGCCGGGGGCGACCGAGAGGAAGCGCAACCGGAGCCTGGCCCGCTTTTCCGGGCACTGATCGTGGGCGATGATCGCTCACGGTCCCGCGCGACACGGACGACGTCCTCGCGGACTCCCCGGGGAACGGCTTGGGCACAGCGACATCCGTCCAGCCCGGTCACTCGACCAGACAGATCAGCTGTCACCTACCCGTCCAGCAGTCCCGGCCAGTGGAGTGGCCCCGCGCATCTTCCCCGCCCGTTTGCGGTCGCGTTTGGCGTCGGCGTCGGGCGTGGTGAGGAACGTCGAGAGCCAGTTCATCCGCGGGTCGGCGTCCACGAGCAGCATCTTGGCCGCCAGCGTGAGCGGGACGGCGAGGATCGCCCCGAGCGGGCCGGCCACCGCGGACCAGAACACCAACGAGAGGAACGTGATCGACGGGGTGAGGCCCACCGCGTCGCCGGTGAACTTGGGCTGGATGAACGACTGCATGACGAGGTTGATCACGCTGTAGATCACGATGACCCACACGGCGTCGGCCGGCCCGCCGGTGAGCAGCGCGAACAGCGCAGGCGGCACCAGGCCCAGCACGAAGCCGATGTTGGGGATGTAGTTGGTGACAAAGGCGAGGACGCCCCACACGAGCGCCAGCGGGACGCCGAGGATCATGAGCGCGACCGTGTCCATGATCGCCACGATGAGGCCGAACACGGTGGAGACGATCCAGTAGGACTTGATGCCGTCGGAGAACGAGGACATCGCGTCGGCGAGCCGCGGCCGCTGCCGGGCGATGATGCGCTTGCGGCGCGCGATGCCGGGCAGGTCAAAGGCGAGGAAGGTCAGCGCGATGACGAGCACCGCGAGCTGGCCGCCCGCGGAGGAGAGCTGGCCCGCGACGTTCTGGACGGTGCCCATGATCGTCTGCGGGTCGATCCCCTTGAGGCTGGATCCCACCTGGTCCTGACTCACCCCGAAGCGGGCGAGCAGCTCGATGGACTGGGCGTAGAGCTCGTTGAACTTGTCCTGGTACCGCGGGATCTCCTCGGCGGCCACCCAGATCGCCCACACGAGCATCCCCACCAGGGCGGCGAGGATCGCGTACAGGACCAGCAGCACGATGATCGCCGCGCTCCACCGGGGCAGGCCCCGCCGCTGCAGGAAGCGCTGCAGCGGCAGGGCCGCGATCACCAGGTTGAGCGCGAGGAACGCCGGCATGATGATCGTCGAGATCTGCTTGAGGCCCATGATCACGACGAACGCCGCGGCCACCGAGACCACGGTGACCGCGGCGATGCCCCAGCCCTTGGGCTCCTCGTGCGGGGCGTAGACGTCCGGCTCGCGGGCCTCGGACGCCTCGATCCGCTCGGGCTTCTCCGGTCCATCGGACCCGTCCGTCTCCGCGGGTGTCGCGGCGGGTGTCGCGCTCATCGCCCCTCCTCGCGCCGCCGCACCGTGCGTCGGGCGAGAACGAGAGTACGCCGGGGCGGCCGGAGGCGGCTCGGCCCCGCCCGGCGGGCGGGCCTCAGCTGCCGGAGAGCGCCGCCCGGATCGCGTCCACCTCGACGGCGTCGAGGTCCGCCGGATCCCAGGTGGGGTTGCGGTCCTTGTCGATCACCACGGCCCGCACGCCCTCGACGAAGTCGGGGCGGGCGGTGATCCAGGCGCCCAGCGCGAGTTCGTTGTCGAGGCACTCGCGCAGATCCGCGGCCTCGGCGCCCGCGCGGAGCAGCTCGATGGTGGCGACGATCGAGGTCGGGCAGTGCGCGCGGATCATCTCGAGCGTGGCGGTGGCCCACTCGTCCTGCTCTCCGGCCTCGAGGGCCGCGATCATGTCCTGCGCGGTGGGCTTGGAGAAGATCTCCTCGATCCGCTCGATCTGCGCCTCGACCGCCGACTCTCCGGCCTCCTCGCGGGGCAGGCCGTGCTGCTCGAGGGCGGCGTCGAGGCCGTCCTCGCCGACCGCGGTGACGAACTCGCCGCGGGCCTCGTCGTCGATGAGGTGCGTGGCCAGACCGGTGTAGAGGGCATCGGCGGAGCCCATCCGCACGCCCGTCACGCCGAGGTAGATGCCCACGGCCAGGCCGCGTGTGCCGCCGCCGCACAGGCGCGGCAGGAAGTGGCTCGCGCCGACGTCGGGGATGAACCCGATCGCGGTCTCCGGCATGGCCATCATGACCTTCTTGGTGACCACGCGGTGGGAGCCGTTGATCGAGATGCCCAGGCCGCCGCCCATCGCGACACCGTGGATCACGGCCACGGTCGGCGCGCGGTGCGTGTGGTACGCGAGGTCCATCGCGTACTCCTCGGAGAAGAACTCGTGGTTCTTCTCGTGGTCCCCGGAGGCGGCCGCGTCGCGCAGCGCGCGGATGTCCCCGCCCGCGCAGAACGCCTTCTCCGAGGTGCTGGTGGTGACCACGGCCTCCACGCCGGTGTCGGCCGCCGCCTCGTCGAGCGCGGCGTGCAGCGCCCGGCACATCGGCAGGTCGAGGGAGTTGAGGGCCTTGGGGCGGTCCAGGACGATCTGCTGCATCCGGCCTTCGCGCCGGGTGGTGACGAATTCGCTCATGCCGTCCAGTGTGGCAGGACTCACGCGGGAAGGCTCCCAGATAGTAGGAACTCCTACCGTCCGGGGGCCTCCGCGGGCCGGGCTCAGTCCTCGAGAAGCTTGGACGCCACGTCCGGCACGTAGCGGAACTCCTCGCGCGGCGGCCGCTCGTAGTTGACCGACTTGGGTCGGTCCGGGATGTCGATCTTCGGCGGGTCGAGCTTCTCCCACGGCACGGTCGAGAGCAGGTGGGAGATCACGTTGATCCGCGAGCGCTTCTTGTCCTCGGACTCCACGGTGTACCAGGGCGCCTCGGGGATGTCGGTGTGGACGAACATCTCGTCCTTGGCCCGGCTGTAGGACTCCCAGCGGTTGATGGACTCGAGGTCCATGGGCGAGAGCTTCCACCGGCGCATGGGGTCGTTGTGGCGGTCCTTGAAGCGGCGCTCCTGCTCCTCGTCGGAGACGGAGAACCAGTACTTGCGCAGCATGATCCCGTCCTCCACGAGGAGGCGCTCGAAGATCGGGGCCTGGTGCAGGAAGCGGCGGTACTCGTCGGTGGTGCAGAAGCCCATGACGCGCTCGACGCCGGCCCGGTTGTACCAGGAGCGGTCGAAGATCACGATCTCGCCGGCCGACGGCAGGTGCTCGATGTAGCGCTGGAAGTACCACTGCGTCTTGTGCACCTCGGTGGGCGCGGGCAGCGCCACGACGCGGGCGTGACGCGGGTTGAGGTACTGGGTGATGCGCTTGATCGCGGAGCCCTTGCCGGCGGCGTCGCGGCCCTCGAACACCACCACGAGCCGGTTGCCGGTCTCCTTGAGCCAGGCCTGCATCTCCACGAGCTCGGCCTGCAGGCGCTCGAGCTCGGCCTCGTACTCCTTCTTGGGCAGCTTCTCGAGGCCGCTCGGGAGGAGCTTCTTCTTGGTCTTCTTCCCCTTGCCCGAGGAGCTCTTCTTGCCCGACTTGTCGTCCTTCTTGCTGCCCATGTGGGCAAATGTTACCCGCCGCGACCAGGGAGCACGCCGTTCCCGCGGGCGCAGGTAGCCTGCCGGGGGTGACCGACCGCCCCCGCCCCGACGTCCTCGCGCTCTGGGACCTCGACCTCACGCTGCTCGACCCCGCCGGCTTCGGGCACCGCATGATCGCCCCGGCGCTGGCCGGCCTCCTCGGCCGCGAGCCCACGATGAACGTGTCCTTCGCCGGCCGCACCGACCGCGCCATCCTCACCGACCTGCTCGTGGCCAACGGGGTCACCGGGCCCGACGACGAGGTGATCGCCGCGCTCCTCGACGCCGTCGCCAAGCGGTGCGAGACCCACGCCCGTGACCTGATCGACGCCGGAGGCGGGCCCCTGCCCGGTGCCCACGCCGCGGTCGCGGCGCTCGAGGAGTCCGGCGTCCGGCAGGGGATCGTCACCGGCAACATGCGCCGCACCGCGCTGCTCAAGCTGCGGCTCTGCGGGTTCGGCGCGCTGCCCGACCCGGCCCTCGGCGCGTTCGGCGACGACCACCTCGACCGCGCCCATCTGGTCCGCGACGCGATCGCCGCCGCCCGCGACGCCGGCCTCGTCGTCGTCCCCTCCCACACCGTGGTGGTGGGCGACACCGTCCACGACGTCCGCGGCGCCCTGGACACCGGGGCCCGCGCGATCGGGGTCGCCTCCGGTCACGTCGACGCCGCCACGCTCGCCGCCGCCGGCGCCCACGCGGTGATCGACGACCTCACCGACCCCGCCGCGCTCGTCGCCGCCATCGACCGGGTCACCGCCGCGCGCGTCTGAGCCCCGGAGTGTCTGCGCCCCGCCGCGCCCGCCGGGCAACAGTGGTGATCGCCACCAACAGCGTGCATGACCGCTGTTGGTGGCGATCACCACTGTTGGAGCCGCTGCCCGCACGGCGTACGGACGATCCACCCGCCCGGTCACAGCCGCGGCTCAGCCCTCGATCTGCTCGCCGAGCTCCATCCAGCGCTCCTCGAGCTGCTCCTTCTCGGCGGTCACGTCCTTGAGCTCGCGGTCCAGGGCGGCCAGCTTCTCGGTGTCCAGGGCGTCGCCGGCGGCCGCGGCCAGGTCGTCGTGCAGCCGGTCCTCGCGCTGGGCGAGCTTCTCCAGCTGCCGCTCGAGCTTGGACATCTCCTTGCGCAGCGCCCGCTCCTCGCCGGAGCCCAGGGCCGGCGCGGCCGGCGCGGCC
>DUTZ01000466.1 GCA_012841845.1 Actinomycetales bacterium
CGGACAGGGCGGCCGCCTGCCGACCCGGGGACCGGCGTGACCTGTCGCGCCGTGCTGTCGATCGGCGGCAACCAGGGCGACGCGCTCGGCCTGCTGCGCGGCGTCGTCGCCGCCGCGGCCGCCGACGGGATCCTCGTGTCCTGCTCGTCGGTGTACGCCACGCCGCCGTGGGGCGGGGTCGAGCAGGACGACTTCCTCAACGCCGTCCTCGTCGTCGACCACCCCGGCACCCCGCGCGACGTCCTCGAGTGGGGCTTCGCGCGCGAGCGCGGGGCCGGCCGCACCCGCGAGGTGCGGTGGGGACCCCGGACCCTCGACGTGGACGTGGTGTCGGCACGGATCGACGACGACGAGGTGACCTCCACCGACCCCGAGCTGACGCTGCCGCACCCCCGCGCCGCCGAGCGCGCCTTCGTCCTCGTCCCGTGGGCCGAGATCGAGCCGGGCGCGGTCCTCGCAGGCCGCCCGGTGGCCGACCACCTCGCCGCGCTGGACCCGGCCGACGTCGCGGCGGTGCGCCGACTCGACGCGCCGCTCCCGGGCCCGCCCACCCCCGACGGCCCTCCCGACCCCGCCGACCCTCCCGCGACGTCATGACCCGGATCGCCGTCTCCACCCTCGTGCTGGTGGCGCTGGTCGCGGCCGTGGCGGCGTTCGTCCTCACGGACGCGTTCCTCGGTTCGATGCCGTCCGCGGGCTGGTCGTGGGTGACGCTTCTGGCCGTCGCGGCGGTCAACGCGGTGTGGGCGGTGCGGATCCGGGCGGCGATCTCCGGGGGCCGGGTCGGCCAGGACCGCAGCCAGCTCCACCCGGTGACCATCGCCCGGGCGGTGGCGCTCGGCCAGGCCTCCGCGGTGCTCGGCGCGGCCGCGGGCGGGTTCGGCGTGGGCCTCGTTCTCTACTTCCTGCCGCGGCTCGGGGAGCTGGCCGCGGCGCGGTCCGAGCTGCCGCCGTCGGTGGCCGCGCTGGTGTGCGGGGCGCTGCTCCTGGCGGCCGGGCTCTTCCTCGAGTCCTCGTGCACGACCCCGCCCGAGGACGACGAGCCCGACGGCCTGGCGGCCACCACCTGAGGCCGCCGGGTGCCGACCTGGGCAATCCGTTCCGGACGAACACGCGGTGGTTACCGGTGTGACTGTTGATTCTCCGAGTAGCATGCGGGGCATGAGTTCCGACGGCGCCATCGACAAGCCCCGTTCCTCTCGTCCCGCGCGCGGCGAGGACCGCGGGGTCGCCCAGATCGCCCTCGTAGTCCTGCTGGTCCTGGCGCTTGTCGCGACCGTCGTCATGATCTTCTCGGACAACCCGGTCTGGATGCGTATCGGGACGCTGGCCGCGCTGTGGGCCGCGTTCATCGGCGCGTTCCTCGTGGGCCGGTACAGGCGTCAGGCCGCCGCGGAGGCGTCCCGTGTCCGGGACCTGCACACCGTGTACGAGCTGCAGCTGGAGCGGGAGATCTCCGCTCGGCGCGAGCACGAGCTCGTCGTGGAGAAGGACCTGCGCGACAGCATCCGGGCCGAGACCTCTGACTCGATCCTCGCCCTGCGGCAGGAGATCGCCGCCCTGCGCGAGCAGCTCGGCCAGCTCGGCGTGCAGATGCCGGAGGACCGCTACGCCGTGGGTGGACTCGGTCCCGCCGGCGAGCTCGGCGCCGGAGCCCAGTCGCTGCCGACCGTGCCGTCCGAGCGCGTCGAGCCCCGCC
>DUTZ01000467.1 GCA_012841845.1 Actinomycetales bacterium
CGCCGCCGACCCGCGCGCCGCCGCCGCGGACCTCCTCGCCGCGTGGGAACGCGGGCGGTCGGCGGGGGCTCCGGCCCGCTGACCTGCGGTGCCCTGGCCGGGGTGTTCAGGGCAGCCCTGGTCGGCGGGCCGCGCGAGCGGATGCGGGGCCCGCGCCCCGGCCTAGCCTCGGGGCACGCCACCCGACCGGAGGGAGAGCACCCGTCATGCGCGACGACTACGCGATCGACCGGATCGCCGACGCCACCACGTACGACTCCGAGGGGGAGAAGGTCGGCACCGCCGGCCGGGTCTTCACCGACTCCGAGGGCGGTGATCCCACCTTCGTCGCCGTGAACACCGGCCTGTTCGGCATGTCCGAGACCATCGTCCCGCTCGCCGGCGCGCGGATGAAGGGCGAGGAGCTCCACCTCGAGTACACCAAGGAGCAGATCAAGGACGCCCCCCGCATCGACGAGGACGGCGAGCTGAGCTCCTCCGAGGAGGACCGCCTCTACTCGCACTACGGCCTCCCCGAGCCCGAGGGCGACGAGGCGCCGTCCGGGGAGGGCGAGGCCGCGGACTCCGGCGACGCGGACGACGCCGAGGCGGACATCGAGAAGGCCGGGACCGACGCGGACACCGGGGTGGGCGAGACCGCGAAGCCCGGCTCCGACACGGAGGGGGCGGACACCGGCGCGGTGGACCGCTCCCCCGGCGCGGCCGACGAGGGCCCGCCGTCCGAGGCGCCCCGCCGCCAGCGGCTGCGGGCGTACTCCGCGCCCGAGTAGGCCCCCGGCCGGCCCGTATCGTGGGGCCATGCAGCCGGATGCGCCCTACGAGGTCACGATGATCGAGTTCCCCAGCACGTCGATGGCGGCGACGTCCGACTTCCTCGCCACCGTGTGCGGGTGGACCCCGACCCTCGACGGGCAGTCGTTCGCCGAGCTGCGCGGCGGCGGCGTGGGGGTGGGCGTCCAGGGCGACGCCCACGAGCAGTCGCCGGCGCCGCTACTCGTCGTCCGCGTGCCCGACCTCGACGAGGCCCGCGGGCGCGTCGAGGCCGCGGGCGGCGTCGTCACCTTCGGCCCCTTCGACATCCCCGGCGGCCGCCGACTGCACGTCCGGGAGCCGGGCGGCAACGAGATCGCTATGTGGGTGCCGGCAGGTCCTCCGGCAGGGTGAGCCGGGTGAGCTTGACTGGGTTGCAGTGGAAGTACACCCGGTCCACCCGGCCGTCGGTCACGGCGAGCTGGGCGACCCGCAGGATCCCGCGCGTGATCATGGCCAGCGCGGGCTCGCCGTTGACCTCGACCGGCGCGATCGCACCGCCGGTCTGCTCGGTGCCCTTGATCATGAACCACGCGCACGTGCCTCCGCCCACGATGTCGCGCCGGGCGGCGTGCTCCCTGTGTGCTCATACCCTCTCGACGCACGAGCGCCCCGGAATGTGACAGCGCGCGGGCGACGAGCGCGTGAACTCCGGGGGATCCCCCATGGCGCGCGCCGTCCCCCGCTCCTAAGTTGGATGCATGACCACCAGCGACGGCCCCGACGGCCGCGACGACGCCGGCCTCCTGCTCTCCGACGCCGAGCGGCTCCACGCGCTCACCGCGCTCGGCGACCACTACGCGGCCGGCCGCCTCGGCGACGCGGAGTTCCACGCCCGCTCGGGCGACGTCGCCGCGGCCCGCACGCTCGGCGCGCTCACCGCCTCGTTCCGGGATCTCCCCGGAGGCGTGCCGTTGCAGTCGGTCGACGGGCGGATCGTGCAGGCCGCCACCGGCGCGGCGGCCGGCGGGGAGCTGGTGCCGGCCTCGTCGTCGTCCCCCGCGGTCCCCACCCGCCACGACCCGGACCGCGAGCTCGAGGAGATCAAGCGCAAGGGCCGGGCGGTCGAGTCGTGGGACAGCGTGGTGGTGGGCGCGACGCTCGTGGTGTTCCTGGTCCTGCAGTTCGTGGTGGGCTGGGACTACGCGTGGATCGTGTGGCCGTCGCTCGCGCTGACGCTGGGCCTGCCGCGCGCGATCATGCACTTCACCGACGACGACGAGGAGCTCTACGACGAGCTCAAGGACGAGGACGCCAAGGCCCGCAAGGCCCGGCTGCGCGCGGCGAACGAGCGGATCCGCGAACTCGGCGACGGCCGCGAACGTCCGGCGGGCTGAGCGGGTCAGGCCTCCTCGAGGGCGACGCCCTTGCGCTCGGGCAGCGCGAAGGCGGCGACGGCGGCGATGACGAACGCCGCCGCGAACGCGCCGAACACCATCGCGGAACCGCCCGCGGTGAGCAGGACCGGCACGAGCAGCGGCGCGATGATCGAGGCGATCCGCCCGAACGCCGCGGCGGCGCCGGTGCCGGAGCCGCGCGTCGAGGTGGGGTACAGCTCGGGGCCGATCGCGTACAGCGCGCCCCAGGCGCCGAGGTTGAAGAAGCTCAGGGCCATGCCGGCCGCGATGATGGTGGCCGGCGAGTCCGCGAGGCCGAACAGGCCGGCCGAGACCGCCGAGCCGACGAGGAACACCGCGAGCGTGATCCGGCGGCCCCACACCTCGATGAGCCACGCCGCCACCGCGTAGCCGGGCAGCTGGGCCAGCGTGATGACGAGCGTGTAGCCGAACGACTGCACCAGGTCGAACCCCTGGGAGACCAGCAGGCTGGGCAGCCAGATGAACGCGCCGTAGTAGGAGAAGTTGATCCCGAACCACACGATCCACAGCGCCGCGGTGCGCCCGCGGAGGCGGCGGGACCAGAGCGACTCGCGGGGCGCCTCGGGTGCGGCGGCCGGCGCGGGCTCGGCGGACCCGGTCGC
>DUTZ01000468.1 GCA_012841845.1 Actinomycetales bacterium
CTGGGGCTGCGGGACCCGCTCGTGGCGGCCGCCGACGACCCGACCCTGGCCGGGGGGACCGAACACCGGGCGCGGGTCACCGGCACGCCCGAGGGCACCGACACCCGGATCTCGGCGTTCGTCGACCTCGTCGTCGACGCCGACGGCGCCCGCCTCGTCCCCGTGGCCCCCGCGACCGGCCCCGGGGGCCTGCCCGACCAGGACCCCGACCTCGCCCTCACGCGCACCGCCCTGACCCTCCCGCCCGACGTCCTGCCGCTCGGCCTGGCCGTGGAGACCCTCACCGTGCGCGGCGGGACGATCGCCGCGACCGGTACCGGCGGGCCCGGGACCGCGCCGCTCGACGGCCTCGCCCGCGCGGACCACTAGACTCGGCCCCATGAGTCGCGACGCCGTCCTGGTCAGCACCCGCTGGGCCGAATCGCGCCTGGCCGACGAGTCCGTGGTCTTCCTCGAGGTGGACGAGGACGTCTCCGCCTACGGACTCGAGGGGCACATCCCCGGCGCCGTCGCGCTCGACTGGCGCACCGACCTGCAGCAGGAGTTCACGCGCGACCTCGTGGACCGCGAGCGCTTCGGCGAGCTCATGTCCGAACGGGGCATCCGCCGCGACCACACGGTGGTCCTCTACGGCGGTAACCACAACTGGTTCGCCGCCTACGCCTACTGGTACCTGCGCCTCTACGGGCACGCCGACGTCCGGCTGCTCGACGGCGGGCGGATCAAGTGGGAGCGCGAGGGACTGCCCCTGGAGACGGAGACCCCGGACCGGCCGCGCACCGAGTACGTCGCCGACGAGCAGGACCTGTCCATCCGCGCGTTCCGCGACGACGTGCTGGCGGGGCTCGGCACCGACGCGCTCATCGACGTCCGCTCGGTCGACGAGTACACCGGCCGCCTCTCCGCGCCCGCCGGGCTGCCCCAGGAGGGCGGCCGCCAGCGCGGGCACATCCCCGGGGCCGTCAACATCCCGTGGAACCGGGCCGTGACCCGCGACGGCACGTTCCGCACCGACGACGAGCTGCGCGCCCTCTACGCCGACGTCCTCGCCGACCCCGACCGGCGCGTCGTGGCCTACTGCCGCATCGGCGAGCGCTCGAGCCACACGTGGTTCGTCCTCCACGAGCTCCTCGACCGGCCCGGCGTGGTGAACTACGACGGCAGCTGGGTGGAGTACGGCTCGCTCATCGGGGTCCCCGTCGAGCGCTGAGCCGCGCTAGTGTCTGTGCCATGTCGCTAGTCACCCGTGCGCTCGGCACCGTGGGGCGGGCCTCCGTCGTGGCCCTCGGCGCCTCCGTCGCCTCCTCCGTCCTCGTCGGCATCGACCAGCGTCGCGGCGCGCGGCCCGCGGTCCCGGACCACCCCGGTCCGTACTCCCCCGAGGAGCGCGAGGCCGCGGTGCGCACCTACCTCACCGCGATCACCCAGCCGGCCGCCGCGTTCCGCGTGCCCTTCGCGCCCGACTGCGTGCGCCACGAGAACGGCCTCAGGACCGGGTTCTCCGGCGAGCACCTCAAGTGGGATCTGCACCTGCACCTGCAGTACGCCACCATCCGCGAGGTGCGCGAGATCGAGATCACCGTGGACCCCCCGGGCCGCGAGGGCGTGGTGCACGCCGACTTCTCGCTCGTCACCGTGCTCGGGGTCAGGGCCCGCGTCAGCGAGGACTTCGTGGTCCCCGCCGACGACTGCCTCATCCACTCGATCGACGCCCGCATCACGCTGGGCTGACCACCTGTCCTCGCGGCCGGCGGCGCGGGGTTAGGATGAGGACATGGTGCTCTTCTTCGAGATCCTCCTCGTCCTGTGTTCGCTGGCCATCCTGTGGGCCACCGTCTACATCGTGTACCGCACGGTCACCGACGAGTCGTGACGGACACCGGCGCGAACCCCGCCGAGGACCCCACGCCGTCCACCCCCGAGGGGGGAGACGGCCCCGCGGTCGTGCCCGGATCCGGCAACGCCGCCGTCGATGCGGCCGCCCGGCGCGCCGAGGCCACGGCCGACCGGAACATCACCGCGTTCTCAGAACTGCCCGTCGCCGAGGACACCGCCAACCTCCGCTTCGGCCCCGACCTGCACCCGGGGCTGCTCGCGCTGCTCCCGCTCGTCGGCGTCTGGGAGGGCGAGGGCGAGGCCGACACCCCCGACCGTGGTCAGCACCGCTTCGGTCAGCAGGTGGTGGTCTCGCACGACGGCGAGAACTACCTGAGCTGGTCCTCCCGCGCGTGGACCTTCGACTCGGGCGGCGCCGTGGACGCCGCCGCCTACCGGGAGACCGGCTTCTGGCGGATCTCCGAGGACGACCAGCTGGAGTTCCTCGTGGCCCACGCCTCCGGCGTCATCGAGATGTACTACGGGTCACCCCTCACGCAGTCCGCGTGGGAGATGGCGACCGACGTCGTGCTGGCCTCCCCCACCGGCCCCTCCCGCGGCGGCGCCAAGCGCATGTACGGGATCGTCGAGGGCGGCGACCTGGGCTGGGTCGAGGAGCGGGTGCACCCCGAGCGGGGCCTGGTCCCGCACATGTCGGCGCGCCTGCGCCGCCTCGCGGGCTGACGCGCGCCGGCCCACCCGACCGACACGCGTCGGCCCACCCGGCTGACCGCCCGTCCCTCAGGCGGGCTGCCGCGCCGCGAGCTCGATCTCGCGGGAGGCCTCGATGGCGGTCGTGCGGTCGTGCGTCACCACCACGACGGCGCGGTCGGGGCCGAAGAGCCCGTCTGCGGACGCCGGCCCGGGTCCGACCCGCCCCTCCTCCCCCGCCGCGCAGATGCGGCGCAGGAGGTCGCCGGCGTCGTCGGCGCCCAGGTGCTCGGTGGGCTCGTCCAGCACCACGACGGGGGCCGTGACGAGCAGGGCGCGCGCC
>DUTZ01000035.1 GCA_012841845.1 Actinomycetales bacterium
GGCGGGTTACCCGCCGGGGCGCGGGGGGCGTGTGACAAACTAGGGCCGATGTCGGCGGCCCGCAGGGCTGCCAGCGAGCCGTGAGGAGAACCGGGGAGCATGAGCGCGGACGGGCACCACACCAGCAAGGAGATCATCGTCAACAGGGTGAGCTCCCTTGACGAGCCCTCGGTCGAGTGGGGCTGGCACCAGCACAGCAAGAAGGTCGGCCTCGCCGTCGGCGGGTTCTTCGTCCTCTTCCTCCTGGGCATGCTGTTCGGTAACCACATCGGCAACGTGGAGAACTGGTGGCTCGTCTCGGTCGCCGCCTTCCTGGCCCTCTGGATGGCCGTCGCCATGCGCCCCCGGAAGGACCAGACGGCCAAGGCCAGCCGCGTCTACCAGGTTCCCGCCGACCACTACTCCATCACCGGTCGTGCCGCGCAGGGCGCGGTGGGCGCCGCCCGGACCGCCCGCGCCGCCACCACGTCCGGCTCCACCTCCGGGGCCGCCGTCACGCGCTGACGCGCACCGACCACGACGAAGGCCGCCGGTCGCGATTCCTCGCGACCGGCGGCCTTCGTCGTGTCCCCGGGTCCGCGCGACCCGCCTAGGGCTCCTCGGCGGCGAGCTGGCCGCAGGCCGCCGCGATCTCCCGGCCCCGGGTGTCCCGGACGGTGCACGAGACGCCCGCGGCCTGCACCGCCGCGACGAACGCGTCCTGCTGGTGCCGGGGGCTCGCGTCCCACTCGCTGCCCGGGGTGGGGTTGAGCGGGATGAGGTTGACGTGCGCCATGTGGCCCAGCCGCTGGGCCAGCAGACGGCCGAGCATCTCCCCGCGCCACGTGTGGTCGTTGACGTCCCGGATGAGCGCGTACTCGATCGACACCCGCCGGCCCGTCGCGTCGGCGTAGTGGCGCGCCGCGTCCATGACCTCGGCCACCGGCCAGCGGTTGTTGACCGGGACCAGGGTGTCGCGCAGTTCGTCGTCGGGGGTGTGCAGCGAGATCGCCAGCGTGACCTGCAGCCCCTCCTCCGCCAGGCGGTGGATCGCCGGGACCACGCCGACCGTCGAGACAGTCACCGCGCGCTGGGAGAGGCCGAACCCGGCCGGCGGCGGGGAGACGATCCCCCGGACCGCGGCCAGGACGCGCTTGTAGTTGGCCAGCGGCTCTCCCATGCCCATGAAGACCACGTTGGACAGCCGGCCGGGGCCGCCGGGCAACTCGCCGTCGCGCATCGCCCGCGCCGCGACGCGCACCTGCTCGAGGATCTCGGCGGTCGAGAGGTTGCGCTGGAGGCCGCCCTGCCCGGTGGCACAGAACGGGCAGGCCATGCCGCAGCCCGCCTGGCTCGAGATGCAGACCGTCGCCCGGTCGGGGTACCGCATGAGCACGCTCTCGACGAGCGATCCGTCGTGCAACTTCCACAGCGTCTTGCGCGTCGTGCCGTCGTCGCACGTGATGTGGCGCAGCGAGGACGCCAGTTCCGGGAAGAGCTCCACACCCACCCGCTCGCGCAGGTCCGCCGGCAGGTCGGTCATCTCCGCCGGGTCGGCCTCGAGCCGCGCGAAGTACTGGTTGGCGAGCTGCTTGCCGCGGAAGGCCGGCACGCCGAGCTCGGCCATCGCCGCGGCACGGCCGTCGGCGTCGAGGTCGGCGAAGTGGCGCGGGGGCAGGCCCCGGCGCGGGGCGTCAAAGACGAGGGGAAGCGGTTCAGCCATGGTGCCCGCCATTGTGTCACGATCCGTGCCCGGCCCGCCCGTGGCGCGGACGCGGGCGACACGCTGCCCGCCGGTGCCGCGTCGGACCGCGAGCCCATAGAGTTCTCCCCATGACGACCCGTTCGAACGATCCCATCGACCACGACCCCACCACCGGCGCGGCGGACGCGGGGACCCCGGGGGTGCCCGCCGTGGAGGAGACCCACGCCGGGGCGCCCGCGGCGGCACCCGAGGACCGCGCCGGCGGGCGCGGCCGCGGCTCCGACACCTTCCCGGACACCGACGGCGGCAAGCTCGGTTCCGCGTGGATCGGGCTCGTGCTGGGTGCGCTGGTGACGATCCTGCTGCTGGTGTTCGTCCTGCAGAACAACCAGTCCGCCCAGGTGGACTTCCTGCCGTGGAGCTTCTCCATGCCGCTCGGCGTGCTCATCCTGCTCTCGGCGATCGCCGGGGCGCTCATCATGGCGATGTTCGCCGGATTCCGGATCCTCCAGCTCCGCATGCGGGCACGTAAGGCCCGCAAACTCGCCCGCTGACAACACGGATCGGGGCAGGGCTCCCCGAGAGCCCGGCCCCGATTAATCTGACAACCGTCTACGTGGCCACCACGAAGGTGAAGATGATCCAGACCACGACGGCGCTGGGCAGCACCGAATCGAGGCGGTCCATGAATCCTCCGTGCCCCGGCAGCAGTGTGCCCATGTCCTTGATCCCGAGATCACGTTTCACCTGGGACTCGACCAGATCGCCCAGGGTCGCGGTGAACACCACCAGGGCGCCGAGCAGGATGCCCTTCCAGATGTCATCCCCGAACAGCAGCCACATCACCAGTGCACCGCCCACCATCGAGAGGACGAGCGAGCCCGCGAATCCCTCCCACGACTTCTTGGGGCTGATCGCCGGGGCCATCGGATGTCTGCCGAAGAGGACACCGGCCACATATCCGCCGACGTCGGAGCACACGACCAGCAGAATGAGCGCGACGACCTTGAGCGCGCCGACGTTTTCCTCGCCATCTGAGAGCATCGCCCCCAGGGATCCCGGGACGGCGATCCACACCAGGACGAACATCGAGACGGAGACATCGCGCAGATAGTTCCGGGGAGCAGTCTGCAGCCCGGCCATGAGCAGGCGCCAGACCAGCACGACGACCGAGGTCGCGGCAAAGGCCGCGAACGCGCCCCGCGGCCCATCCACGAAACCCGACCACACCATCGCCTGGCCGCCCACCAGTAGCGGGATCAGAGGAAGCTCGAATCGAGCCTGGCGGAGGCGCTTGAACACCTCCCAGGTGCCGATCGCGACCGCACCGGCGGCCACGAAGTACCACGCTCTGGGGTTGAATGCGATGCTCGCAATGACGAGCGCGCCCAGGCCGACACCCACCGGGATCGCCCGTGTGAGGTCGCGGCCGGCGCGTGACGGAGGCGCCGCGGCCGCGGCGGTGGGCCCGGGGGGCCCGGGGGGACCTGAGGGAGCGGGGTCCACGGCGTACTCCTCTGTTGCAGCTCTGGCGGATTTGCGGGATTGATCCAGGAGGTCAGACCTCCATGAGTTCCGCTTCCTTGCCCTTGACGATCTCGTCGACCTCGGCCACATAACGCTGGGTGATCTTGTCGAGCTCCTTCTCGGCGGCGTTGACCTCGTCCTCGCCGGCCTCGCCGTCCTTGTCGATGCGCTTGAGCTCGTCCATCGCCTTGCGGCGCACGCCGCGGATCGAGATCCGCCCCTCCTCGGCCTTGTGCTTGGCCTGCTTGACGAGGTCGCGGCGACGCTCCTCGGTGAGCTGCGGCACGGTGACGCGCAGCACCTGGCCGTCGTTGGTGGGGTTGACGCCGAGGTCGGAGTTGCGGATCGCGTTCTCGATCGGGCCGATCTGCGACATCTCGTACGGCTTGATGATGAGCATCCGCGGCTCGGGCACGGTGATCGTGGCCATCTGCGTGATGGGCGTCATGGTCCCGTAGTACTCGCAGACCACGCGGTTGAACATGCCGGGGTTGGCGCGGCCGGTGCGGATGCCGGCGAGCTCGTCCTTGACGTGCTCGATCGCCTTCTCCATCTTCTCCTCGGCCTCGAGCAGTGTGTCGTCGATCATGTCGCTTCCCTCTTCGTTCTCTCGTTGGTGTGCTGGACGGTCCCGCGTCAGGCCGGGGTGCTCACGAGGGTGCCGATGCGCTCGCCGGCGACGGCGCGTGCGATGTTGCCCTCGGTGAGCAGGTTGAACACGAGGATGGGCATGTTGTTGTCCATGCACAGGCTGAACGCGGTGGCGTCGGCCACCTTGAGTCCGCGCTCGAGGCACTCGCGGTGGCCGATCTCGGTGAAGAGCTCGGCGTCCGGGTTGGTGCGCGGGTCGTCGGAGTACACGCCGTCCACGCCCTTGGCCATGAGCAGCACGTCCGCCTTGATCTCCAGCGCCCGCTGGGCGGCGGTGGTGTCGGTGGAGAAGTACGGCATGCCCATGCCGGCGCCGAAGATCACGACGCGGCCCTTCTCGAGGTGCCGCTCGGCACGCAGCGGGATGTACGGCTCTGCGACCTGCCCCATGTGGATGGCGGTCTGGACGCGGGTGGTGACGCCCTCCTGCTCGAGAAAGTCCTGCAGCGCGAGACAGTTCATCACTGTGCCGAGCATGCCCATGTAGTCGCTGCGTGCCCGGTCGAGGCCGCGCTGCTGGAGCTGGGCGCCGCGGAAGAAGTTACCGCCGCCGATGACGATCGCGATCTGCGCACCGGTCCGGGAGACCTCGGCGATCTGGCGGGCCACGGACTGCACCACGTCGGGGTCGATCCCCACGCTGCCGCCACCGAACATCTCGCCGCCCAGCTTGAGCATCACACGCCGGTAGCCGTCGCGCTGGTCCGTCATCGGTCTCCTCGTCCCGGGCGGATCGTGCCCGTCTCGTCCATCTGCAGACCTCGACTCCGGTCGTGGAGGTCTCGGGGGTCCACCGTGGGAGCCCTGTTCATTCTGCCCTATCGCCCCCGGCCGCCACGCCGAAGCCCACCACCGCGGCCCCGCGGCCCCGGGGCGAACGCCGACGGCGGCACCCGGAGGGGACC